>JAILGL010000112.1 GCA_024696825.1 Lachnospiraceae bacterium | reverse complement strand
TCTGTTTATAAAAAGCATAATCTGCTCACCCTTAGCAAGCTTTTCATTCATAAGTCTCTTTAATTCATTACTGAAAATGGAGCGATTATAATTTTTAAGTTCCTCCCTCATGTCTACCACCTGCACCCTTGGAAGCACAGCAGAGGAAAACGCCCTTTTCATAAGGCTATGGTAAGTATATTTTCCATCTACCGCATTTCTATAAGACTTAACGGATGGCGTGGCAGAGCCTAGAACAAGCTTTGCATTTTCAGTCTTTGCTATATATTCTGCCACCTCTATTGCATGATATTTAGGAGTGGTTTCACTTCTGTAACCAGTCTCATGCTCCTCATCAATTATAATAATTCCTATATTCTGAAATGGAGTGAAAAGGGCAGATCTTGGTCCTATCATAACCTTAATTTCTCCGCGCTTTACCGCTTCAAATCTGTCAAAGCGTTCACCATGAGAAAGCTTTGAATGTATTACTGAACATTTATCTCCAAACTCATTATTAAATCTCTTTAAGTTCTGCAGCGTAAGGGCAATCTCCGGAATAAGAAGAATTGCAGTCTTTCCCCTGTTAATCATTTCCTTAATAAGTTCTATATAAACTGCAGTTTTTCCACTGCCTGTAACCCCATGAATAAGGGCAGGTCTAAGGTCCCCTCTGTCATACTCCTCTAAGATACTATCCTTAACCTCATTTTGCTCATCATTTAATAATATATTATTATCTTCTCTTTCCAAATTCTCATAAGGGTTTCTAAGTACATTGTAGGACTCAAGCCTTATAACCCCCTTATCAGAAAGCGCCTTAAGGGTGGAGTTTGCAAGATCATACTTCTCTCTAAAGCTTTTATAATTAACACCCTTCTTAAAATCGAGTATTTTAGACTCAGAATTAATAGCGTTAAAAACCTTAAGCTGAGCGCTATATTTTCTCCTTACTGCAGTGGCATAAGCATCCTTAAATGTATCTGATGAAATATCACAGCTAAGGATTTTTTCCTCCTTAAACTTTACATTCATCTTAACAGGCATAACCACCTTCATGGCAGCATTCATGGTGGAACCTGTGGTCTTTCTTATAAATGCAGCGGTTTTAATAAGCCTTTCTTCCACCTTAACCTTATCCTTTACGATGGAATGAATTTCCTTAAGCTTAAAATTATCCTTAGAGGTATCATAGGTAGTCTCATCCATTATATCTATAACATAACCCTCTATAAGCCTGTTTCCACGACCAAAAGGGACCCTAACGCAGGTCCCTTCTTCTATATCTTTTAGCTTATCCGGTATGATATAAGTAAATGGTCTATCCAATTGTTTTACAGATATATCAACTATGATACTTGCAAATAACATATTCTCACCTTATTTTATAAAATTTCCATCCTTAACTACGTCTGCCACAAGCTCTCTCTCATCCATGTGATATTTCTTACCATTGATTTCCTGATAGTCCTCATGGCCCTTGCCGGCAAGTACGATAACGTCCCCTTCTTCAGCATTTTCAATGGCATATCTTATGGCTTCTTTTCTGTCAATTATGGTTATATATTTGCCATCGGCCTTTTTAACACCAACTAAAATATCCTCTATAATCGCCTCAGGCTCCTCCTTACGAGGGTTATCAGAGGTAACTATGGAAAGATCTGCATATTTAGAAGAAATCTCACCCATTTCAAATCTTCTGTCTCTGGAGCGGTTACCGCCACAACCAAAGAGACATACTAAACGCTTAGGCTTATACTCCTTTAAGGTAGTAAGTAAGCTCTCAAGACTCATGGCATTATGAGCATAATCAATCATAAGAGAGAACTTATCTGAAATCTTAATAGTCTCCACCCTTCCCTTAACCTTAACAGTTTTAAGAGCCTTAAGAATATCCTCCTTAGAAACTCCAAAATGTCTGCAGATGCTTATGGCTGTAAGGGAATTATAAACTGAAAAGCTTCCTGGAATGTCTATCATAACATCCATTTCCAAAAGACCTGTAAGCTTATAGGCTACACCTAAAACACCATTTTCATTTATAAGTCTTGCGTCGTTTGCCCTAAGAGAAGCATTTTCAGAGAAACCAAAGGTCTCGACCTTACAATCAGCTTCCTTAACCATACGCTCATAATTCTCATCATCTATGTTAAATATTCCCTGCTTGCAATGCTTAAAAAGCAGGCTCTTAGAATAGAGATAATCCTCGAAATCATCATGCTCATTAGGGCCTATGTGATCTGGAGAAAGGTTTGTAAATATACCATAATCAAACTCGATTCCAAATACTCTCTTATACTTTAAGGCCTGAGAAGAAACCTCCATAACTACACATTTTAAGCCATTATCTACCATATCTCTAAAATATTTCTGAACTAAGTAGGACTCTGGAGTAGTATTAACGGCAGGTATATTTTCCTTACCATTTATAATTTCTATGGTACCTATAAGACCTGTTTTAATACCTGCATTTTCAAGAATCTGCTTAACCATGTAGGTAGTGGTAGTCTTACCCTTAGTACCTGTAATACCTATGGTTGAAAGCTCCTTTGCAGGATAACCAAAGTAAGCTGCAGAGCTTAGGGCAAGGGCTTCTCTAGTATCCTTAACCTGTATAATGGTTACATCCTTTTCCTTTAATTCATCTGTTACATCCTCTACTATAACAGCACTTGCACCCTTTTCTATAACATCCAAAAGATACTTATGACCATCACTTACAGCACCCTTTAAGGCTACAAAAACTGAACCTTCTTCAGCCTTTCTGGAGTCATAAACTAAAGTTTTTATCTCTACATTTTCATCACCTTTTACAAGGGTATAATCCATTTTTTCAATTAAATTTTTAAGTAACATAAGCTTCCCCTTTCAGTATCTATAATTTAAGCATCTAAAACCTTCTATAAGTTAAATGTCCGGTTAAATCCATCTTAGATTAACCCTCCCAAACTCCTGAAAAGCTTTCAGTAGCAGGGCCTGTCATATAAACTGTATTTTCTTCTTCGTTATACTCGATAACTAAATCTCCACCTAAAAGATGTACTGTAACCTTATTGTCTGTAAGACCATTTTTCACACAGGCAACTACACTTGCACAAGCTCCCGTACCGCAGGCAAGAGTCTCACCTGAACCTCTCTCCCATACTCTCATGTTGATTTCATTTCTACTGAGAACCTGTATAAATTCAGTATTAACTCTTGCAGGGAAGAACTCATGATTTTCAAAATATGGTCCCATTTCTGCAAGTGGTAAATCCTTAGTTTCATCCACAAATATAACTGAATGCGGATTACCCATGGAAACGGCAGTAAACTTATATTCCTTACCATTGACTGTAATAGGCTCAGATATTACCTCACTCTTATCTGATACTACAGGAATTTTCTCCGGCTCCATAATAGGAGCACCCATATTAACCTTAACAGTGCTAACCTTACCATTCTCCACATTAAGCTCTAAGGTCTTAATGCCTGCCTTGGTTTCAACTGTAATAATATCCTTATCCACCAGACCGTGATCATAGGAATACTTAGCCACGCATCTGATACCATTACCACACATCTCACCCTCAGAGCCGTCTAAGTTATACATAATCATTCTAACATCAGCTACCTCAGATGGTGCTATGCAGATAAGGCCGTCAGAACCAATTCCAAAATGTCTGTCACTAACCTTTATGGCTGTGTCACAAAAATCATCAATCTTCTCCTCAAAAAGATTCACATAGACATAATCATTTCCACAACCATGCATCTTTGTAAATTTCATAATAATTCTCCTATCTTCTTTTAGTTTTATTTATATTTATATTTTTATTATAACAAATATATAATATTTATTATTTTTCTGCTTTTTTCTGTTTTTTTAACTATAAAGTCTTAAACTTCACTCCTTATAAATCCCAGATGCTCGTAAGCCTTATCTGTAGCAACCTTTCCCTGAGCTGTAGGAATTATAAGACCTGACTGCACTAAAAATGGTTCATATACATTTTCAATGGTTTTAATATCTTCACCTAAAGCTGAAGCGATTCTTCCCCAACCTACAGGGCCTCCGGAATATTTATCTATAAGAGTTGTAAGAATACTTCTCTCAGCTCTGTTAAGGCCGAGCTCATCAAGACCTAAGTAGGAAAGGGCATCGTTAGCCACCTCCTCTGTAATGTCACCATTATTTTTAACCTGAGCATAGTCTCTTGCACGCTTAAGATATCTGTTGGCAAGTCTTGGTGTACCTCGTGAAGAACGGGCGATAACCTTAGCCCCTTCATCATCTATCTTAACCTTTAAAATATCTGCAGAAGCCTTAACTATGGTAACAAGCTCCTCATCCTTATAGAAGTTAAGCTTTACATCAAATCCAAATCGGTCCAGTAAAGGCTTTGAAAGCATACCCGCCATGGTAGTAGCACCTATAAGAGTAAACTTAGGTAAGCTAAGACGAACTGAACGGGCACTTTGTCCCTTACCAATCATAATATCTATAACATAATCCTCCATGGCAGAGTAAAGCACCTCTTCCACCTGACGATTAAGTCTGTGAATCTCATCTACAAATAAAATATCATTTTCCTGCAAGCCATTTAAAATGGATGCCATATCACCAGGCTTTTCTATGGCAGGACCTGTGGTAACCTTAATGTTAACTCCCATCTCATTTGCAACTATTCCTGCAAGAGTGGTTTTACCAAGTCCCGGAGCACCATAAAATATAATGTGATCTAAGGTATCTCCTCTTTTTTTAGCTGCCTCTATGGCTATTTTAAGAGAATCCTTAACCTCCTCCTGGCCTATATATTCACTTAATCTCTGTGGCCTTAGAGAAGGCTCTATCTTCTCATCCTCTACAGTTACAGTAGTCTTAATCCCCTTACTCAAAGAATTATCCTCCTAATTAAATGTATCTAAAAATGTATCTCTTTAATTTATATCCAAATATTAATCTAAATAGTCCGTTTTACTAAAAGCCCTTAAGAAAGCTCCTTTAAAGCCTCACTTAAAGCCCTATCTACAGTGGTGTTTTCATTAATCTCTATATTTCTTACTGCACGCCTTGCATCAACTGCGCTAAAACCAAGCTCAGTAAGGGCCTCTATAACATCATTCTTAACACTAAGCACCATGGCCTTATCAACATTTTCATCACTCTCAGGCATAATATTTTCTATACCCTCAGCAAAATCTATCTTATCCTTAAGCTCTAAAACAATCTTACCGGCTGTTTTAGGACCTATTCCGGGGGATTTCGCTATAAGCTTCACATCATTTGATAAAATCGCCATAGAAAGCTCAGAAGGCGGCAGAAAGGAAAGTATACCTATAGCAATCTTAGGACCTACTCCACTTACCTTAATAAGCTTCTTAAACATATTTAAGGCTTCCATGCCTATGAAACCAAAAAGCTCCATGGCATCCTCTCTTACACTTAGATAAGTATATATTCTAAGACGATCCCCCACCACCATGTTTTCTAAGTCTGACTTAGGCATATTAAGCTCATAGCCTGTTCCATTAACGTCAAACCAAAGTGTGGATTCATTTATATATTCAACTTTTCCATCCAAAAAAGCTATCATTCTCTGTTACCCCTTTTAATATAATTTATGTACCTTAAGCTTATTTAATTAGCCTCTTTCCACGTTTTGAAATATTAAAAATAAGCTGTAAAAGCATACATACCACAAAGCCTCCCACAAAGCCACCTATATGGGCTGCATTATCTATTCCGGAAACCGCAAAGCCTCCATAAAGATTCAAAAATATCATAAATATAATCTGGGATTTACTTATACCACCTATACTTCCCTTAAAGAAAATAATAAGGAAAAGCATGGCTCCAACAACTCCAAATATAGCGCCTGAAGCACCTACGCTAACTACATTGGAATTAATCATATGATGATAATAAAGAGATGTAATATCAGCTATAAAGCCTGAAGCAAAGTAAATCACAGCATATCCAAGAGAGCCTGTGGTGTTTTCAAGATAGGTTCCCATAATTACAAGTATCAGCATATTATTACCAATATGGGATATACCCGAATGAGTAAACATAGAGGTTATAAGCCTGTAATACTCATGATCCACCATAACCTTATCCCATGAAAGAGCCATAACTCCATAAGTTATATCCTTTCCCATAAGCTCCCCCACTCCGGTTACAAGAAAGATAATCACATTTACAGCCAGAAGAATCATGGTAACAGGAGCTATATTAATGCCGTTAATAAAACCTCTTTTTGCATCCTTATTCCTGAATCTCACATTCTGACCATAGGTACTATTCTCATCTACATAGCCATCATTACCTGCAGAGCCCGCATAGGCTTCACTATTAGCATTCTCACTAAAGCAAACTCTCTCAAGCTGTTTTTTAAGAGTGGTATAAAAAACATCCTCATACTCATAGACCTGTAATCTTTGATTTCTAAAATCCAAAACCCAGAAGCTTTCATTGTTGTTAAAAAGATTTTTTACATTAATAGGAGAATAACCCATTAAAATGAAATGACTTCTGTAGCTCTTAGCCTGAAGTTCATTATAAACCAAGGTTTCAAGAGACTTTACAAGATTATTAATAAGTCCTCCCGTAACGCTCTGTACCCTGTCACAATCCAGAGAAACAACTATATAGGCCACATCATCATTAAGTCCCACATGACAGTATATATTAGGGACATTTACTGCAATTCTCCTAAATCCCATACTTTCAATAGTATCTAAAACTCTATCCTTCATTAGCACCTCACAAACTACATGCTTACTTCTTCCTACCAATTAACCCATAGCCTATAGTATACCACATTGTGAAAACTAAAAAAAGACCTACAACTTAAATCCACATTTAATATGCAGACCAAGTGCAGGTCTATTTTTGATTTATATTATTTTTTAAATCATCAAAATTAAGTACCTAATAACAATTAATTAACACTTACATTTAACATAGAAAGAGCTACTCATCTTCTTAGAACTCTTTTTAATTGTTATAGTATAGGTTCCCTTATTTACCTTATCATAGGTTTTCTTAGTAAGAGAGTTTCCTGGAGATAAGGAACCCGTGGTTCCATAGAGAAATCTTGTTGGTCCTGTAATCTTATAACTAATACTTCCATTACCATATACGTTAGTAATATTTAAAACAAGCTTCTTTTTCTTCTTAATCTTAATCTTGAATACCTGCTTTTTAGAAGTTTTATCAGTTAAGCTAAGTGAGCCCCAGCCCTTCTTACCTTTCTTAATAACTTTAGCCTTCTTAGCACTAGTTTTAGCATTAGTAGCTTTCTTTGTACTGATGCTAAGTTCTGCAAGACTTGTTGTAGTTGTTCTAATATAATATGTTCCCTTATCTAATACATATGAATCAACATCTGTTGAACTAACATAGGCATAATCATCAGAAATAGGAGTCTTTTTACTGTTACATAAATCATAGTATAAACCCCAGGTATTAATACTTGAACCAATACTATATGTTAATCCCTTAATAAATACTGTTTTTTTCTTCTTTAATTTAAACTTATGATATATAGGTGAAGTTGAACTTGCATAACCATTCTGGAAAATCTTAGCTTTACTTCCAACTGTTATACTACCTGGAACAAATCCAAATGAAACCCTAACCGCTGTATTAGTGTTACATGACAATTTCAAATAAACTGTTTTAGCTGTAGAATTTGCTAAGCTAAGACTATCAGATAAACCAGATGAATACATATAAAAATATGAACTGGTAGCTTTAATTGTACATGTAGAATCAAGATATAAATATCCGTAAATAGAAGATGCAGCACTTTCAGTAATTGCAGTACCATAAAGAGTTCCATTAGCAGGAACATTAATAGGAATAATTGTTCCACTCTTAGTTGCAGTAACCTCAGCCACAGTACCAGTACCTGATGTAAGTTCTCCAATAGTAGTGATAGTCTTTGGTGTTAAACTCATACCAATTGTATCAGCTTTTGTCTTCTTAACTGAAGCAAATGGTGATACTAAACTAAGTGACATGGCAAGTGTTAAAGCCACTGCCTTAAATAAAATATTGTTTTTCATTTTGACCCTCCAATTTTCTTAATGTACTAAAAACAAAATTAAAAAATAGCACAATAATATCTAATTACTAATATAACATTTATAAAAATAAATGCAAGAAAAAAATTATTACACTTTCGTAAAAAGTGTTTACAAAAAAAACACGGAGATTACTCTCCGTGCTTTTTTGATATAATTTTTTTACTGGGCTACAAGGATTCGAACCTTGAAATGCTGGAGTCAGAGTCCAGTGCCTTACCATTTGGCGATAGCCCATTATCATCGGCCTGAAAGCTTTCCTTTCTTTCGGGCACGAATGATATTATATAACAGATAAAAAGTTTTTGCAAGCACTTTTTATCTATTTTATTATTTTATTTTTTTACAAGATAGATATCACTTTATATAATATCTAAATCTCTTACCACCACGCTTAATTATAAGCTTTTTATATCTTGTAAATACCTTCTTTGGAATATAAACCTTGGCCTTCTTTTTAGATCCAAAGGCTTTTACTCCTACCTTAGAAAGCTTATTACCCTTAAATACTATTTTTATAATAACCTTATTATTATAAAAGGCCTTTGTTTTTATTTTTACTACATTTTTACCTACATATACTCTCTTAAGATTAGTAGCATTTTTAAAGGCCTTAGC
>JAILGL010000092.1 GCA_024696825.1 Lachnospiraceae bacterium | reverse complement strand
TTGAACCATCACCTAAAAGCTTCTCAAAATTACCTATATCCGTAGGGGTGGAGATGATAAGAATATCCTTAATTCCAGCTAACATAAGAGTTGAAAGCGGATAATAAATCATAGGCTTATCATATACAGGTAATAACTGTTTTGAAGTTACAAGTGTTAGAGGATAAAGTCTGGTACCAGATCCTCCCGCGAGTATTATACCTTTCATAAGTTGAATTTCCTTTCTTTAAAAATAATCCATGTATTGAATAAATCTTTGAATTATTTAATTGCTGATAAAATCAAATATATATTATACTGTATTTTTGTCAAAAAGTGAATAGCTATACACTAAAATTTTAAATTCACACGTTTTTTTAGAATAATAAAAATTAAAATGTTTATATTCATAATTTAGTTATTGTGCTCCATTTGGTTTTTATTTATAATGATGATTAATATGATATTTGATAAATATATCTTTAAGAATTTACCAAATATTTATTATGACCTAAGTACGTGACTTGCTGATGTTTGTTGGATTTATATTGCATTTGAAATAGTTTATATACAGTTTGAAATGCTATATAAAATGAAAAATATTTAAGAGGAATTATTATTATGAACATCAACAACAAATGGATGAGGGCAGCAATTCCTGCCCTGCTTATACATTGCTCCATAGGAACAGTGTATTGCTGGAGTACATTTAAGGATGCTATAGCAGAGAGGATAGGGGTTTCACCCTTTGCCACAGGCTGGGCCTTTTCTCTTGCAATTTTCTTCCTTGGAATGTCAGCTGCATTTTTTGGTAAGGTAGTGGAAAGAGATATTCATAAATCCGCTCTGGTTTCCTGTATATGCTTTATTACGGGATTTCTTGGTACAGGTGTGACTATTCAGTTCTTTAAGGGAATACCGGCCCTTATACTCCTTTATATATTTTATGGATGTATTATGGGAATTGGTTTAGGCGTTGGATATCTTACTCCTGTAAAAACTCTTATGCTGTGGTTTAAGGAGAATAAGGGACTTGCCACAGGTATATCCATTATGGGATTTGGCCTTGCTAAGGTTATGGCTACTCCTGCCATGGAATTTATACAGCAAAAGGTGAATATCTATGCTATGTTTTACATTCTTAGTATAGTTTATTTTATCATGATGTTTTTAGGTTATCTGCTTCTTAAAAAGCCTGAGGGCTGGGTTGAAAAAACTGATGAGGATGATGACTTTAGTCTTAAAGATATAATTAAAAATCCTGTATTTATAGGTATATGGCTTATTTTCTATATTAACATTCACTGTGGTCTTATGCTTATTACCTATGAAAAACAGCTTCTCATAAAATATGGCTTAACAGGTGCATTTATCGCCTTTATTCCAAGTCTTACAGCAGCTTTAAATGCAGGTGGAAGAATAGGCTATGCAACCCTTTCCGATAAATTTAAAAATAAGTTTAATATATATGTGATTATATTTATTTCATCCATACTTGGTATAGGAGTGTTCTTAGTTGGAAGAGTAGCATTTCTTATAATTGTACTGCTCCTTATAATAAATGCAGGCTATGGCGGCGGCTTCTCAACCCTTCCTAACCTTTTAAATTCCAAGTTCGGTATGGAGCACATAAGTAAGATTCATGGACTTACCCTTTCTGCATGGGCGGTTGCAGGTATTACAGGTAATAATACCTCGGCATTTATATTAGAGAATAGTAACAATAATTACGTTTATATATTTATAACTGCCCTGGTTATGTATGGTATAGCCCTTATTATTACTTCATATCTGAAGAGAAAAAAGTAATTTAAAATGTAAATTTTATGTAAAGATTTTCCATAAAATTTTAGATAAAATTTACTTAAAAATAATTAGTTTTATTTAGGTGGAAAATGTCATATTTTTAACAAATGATATCAATATAATTAATACAACTGTGGTGCTTTTTTTACCTGCAGTTGTATTCTTTATTTTTTGAACATTTCTTAATATAAAAATGATTGCAAATGTATAGGATTTAAAGCATAATAATTACATAGGTTAATGTGGATTTTTATGTTTCAATAAATGGAAAGGAGGGCGGATTAAGATAGAAGAGAATAATACAGAGGAAAGACGAAAGCCTAAAGAAACCATAATCCTTATACTCATAATGATTATCGTAGTCTCTATTATGGCCTTGGTTATGAAGTCCTGGAAGATGACAGCTCATGTTTATTCCTATGACAAGGGCGATGATATTCAGGAAAAGATTCTATCTCTTGCTGAGGGCGAGAAGGAAAATGAAGATGATGATACTGAAAATACAAAGGAACCTGAAGAATCTACTCCGCCACCCCAGTCACCTAATCCGGATAATGATGCGGCTGTAGAAGAGGAGAATCCTTCCGTATCACCTTCACAGGATCCTAATGAAGAAGAAAAAGAAGTTCCTGACGCTAATGAGACAGAAGAAGATAGCGATGATGGTACAGATAAAACCCCTGGAGATAATGGGGATAATGGTAATGGAGATAATGGCGACGGCGAAGGAGAAGGAGACGGCGACGGCGGTGATGATACCACTGACGACGGTAATGGCTATGGAGAAGATCCAAGTGCTTCACCTGTAGCTTCAGAAAAAGCTTCGGAAGGACCTAAGGCTTCAGCTTCACCATCAGCCTCACCTAAGGTGTCTATAGATCCTGATAAGGTTAAAAAATTACATATAACCTGGCCTGATAAGGATAATATTTATTATGGCAAGGATATTCCTAAGGAGACCATAGTTGTTAAGGCTGAGATGGACTCGGGAGATGTTTATACATTAGAAAAGGGCGATTATTCCATAACAGGTCTTAATAATATGTCCATAGGACAGCATTATCTTACGGTGGTTTATGGTACAACTCTTGGAAGATTAAAATATACTGTTCAAAACTATGTTAAAGGTCTTTATTACGATTGGGAAACCAAGGATAAATGTTATTATGGTGAAAAAATTAATGACAATGTTCTTTGGGTTTATGTAAAAATGGCAGATTCTACAGAGGTTGATGTAGATTATGGTGATTATACCCTGTCAGGTGTAGATAATACTGATACTTCAGGAACTCAAAACTTTACCATTAGCTATGATGGTATGGAGGTAAGTGGAACCTGCAGATTCTGGGATAAAACCATAACCTATATCTATCAGGATTCTTCAGGAAAGGTAATTAATACAGTGGAAGAAACCTTTACTATAGATGATGCTGATAACGATAGAAGTATTAAGAAGGAAAGCACTTATACCTATAAGGGAACAAGCTATAAGGTTACCAAGGCTGAAGCTACAGCAGATGGTAAGAGTATTAGCTTCCCTGTTAAGCTTTCAGAAAGAAGGATGGAGATAGTTATAACCTATACTCTTGAGGAAACCTAGTAAGTTATTTTATTAGTATTAATAATAAAACATATATTTAAATCAAACTATTTTTTTAAGAATGGAGGCATTTCATGAAAAGTAAATTAGGTAAGAAAATGTTAGTTTTATCACTTGCAGCTTCACTTGTAATTGGTGCAGTTCCAGGTGTTGAAAACGCAAGTGCAAGCAGTGTTAAGGATTCAATTACTGCAAGAACAGCTAAGACTAAGAAGGTTAAGCTTAAAAAAGCTAAGATTACTCTTAAAGTTGGTAAGAAAGCTACCATTAAGCTTAAGAATAAGCCTAAGAAGGCTAAGGTAACCTATAAGTCTAAAAACAAAAAGATTGCAACAGTAACTAAAAAGGGTGTTGTAAAGGGTAAGAAAAAAGGTAAGACTAAGATTATAGTAACTGTTAAGGTTGGTAAGAAGAAGACTAAGCTTAACCAGAAGATAGTTGTTAAGAAGAAAACTACAGCAGCAAGTGCTTCACCAGCTAGCTCAGCTACAGCATCACCTGTAAGTAGTGCAGCAGCAAGTGTAAGTCCAAGTGTAGAGCCTTCAGTTGAGCCATCAGTTGAGCCAAGTGTTGAGCCATCAGTAGAGCCAACCTCCATAGATGGTAAGGATATTGATGATTATAATGCGCTTACAACACTTGTTAAGTATATTAAGGAATCAAGTCCTGCAAGTCAGTCAGCACTTGTATCTGAGGATTTTGACAGTGCTCAGTATACATGGGATGACAGTGAGGATGGAAAGAAGCTTTTAGCTATTGACTGGAGTAATGCTGAGCTTGAGGGAGATTTAGAATTTACAGATCTTAAGAACCTTATTACTCTTGATATAAGTGGTAATAAGATTACAAGTATCGATGTATCTGATTCACCGCTTCTTTCTAAGTTAGCTGCATTTGACAATAATTTACAGGAGCTTGATGTTAAGAAGAATAAATACCTTGTAGAGCTTGATGTGTATGGTAATACAGACTTAGTTGCAATTAATCTTACTAATAATACTGATTTGAGACTTTTATATTGTCAGGAAACATCTGTAACAACTCTTAATCTTGCAGATCATACAGAGCTTGAAGAGCTTTATTGCTATAAGACAGGTATGACAAAGCTTGATGTTTCAGGCTGTACTAATCTTAAAACCTTACTTTGTTATGATAACAGATATTATTCTGATAGATTAATTTTGGGTGGTAATGAGAATCTTACCTGTCTTGATTTGAATTTACAGGATACTAATTCAGATGATTATCTTTCATTTGATATTTCTGATTGTACAAGCTTAGAATATCTTAATTGTTATGATGCAAATATGGATACTCTTAATATATCAAAGAACCTTAAGCTTAAGGAGCTTTACGCAGGAAGTAATTACATTACATCGATTAAGTTCCCAGAGGGTAATGCTCTTGAAATTATAGATTTATCTGATAATGGATTTGAGAACTTTGATTTCAGTAACTGTACTAAGATGACAGACTTAGATGTTTCATATCAGTGTGAGGGTGAGGATGAGTTATATGGTCTTTCTGTAGAAAGTGATACTCTTGAAACCTTAAATTGTGCTTCAAACAGCATTGAGGATTTAGATGTTTCAAAATGTCCTAACCTTACAGCACTTGATTTTAGTGATAATCCAATTGAGTCAGTAGATTTATCAAATAATACAAAGCTCACAAAGCTTTATATGTATGACTGCTCTTTCCTTGAGATTGATTTATCAGCCCTTACAGAGCTTACTTATCTGGATGCTTCAGGAAACTTTATAGCTTCTGATTATGATGATTATCTTGAAGCTGGTGAAGAATACACAATTGATGTATCTAATAATACCAAGCTTACCTACTT
Source organism: Lachnospiraceae bacterium (assembly GCA_024696825.1). GTDB lineage: Bacteria > Bacillota > Clostridia > Lachnospirales > Lachnospiraceae > JAEEJA01. Next base: position 4,438 of record JAILGL010000092.1, on the reverse strand, counting down.
AAATGTTGGTGGTTCAGAGCTTAACACATTAGATCTTTCTAAGAATACTGAGCTTGAAACACTTGATATCAATACATGTTTAGAGATTACAAGTCTTGATTTAACTTATAATACTAAGCTTACTAAGGTTGTTATTTATGACTGTGACAATCTTACTATTGATGAGACATTATATCCTAATATTACATTTATTAAAGATCCTGAGAAAGATGATACAGGAGAAGATGATGAGTAATGTTTTATAGGCATTTATATTTGTAAATGTGCTTAAATGTAATTAAATAGCTTTAAATAATATTTACAGGTCGCGGACTTTGATCTTCGACCTGTAAATTATTAGTATTGATTGTTTATAATAGTTATAATAGTATTTAATAGAATGGAGAATAATATGGATACTCAGACTATACATGAAAAGGTTGTAGAATTAAATGAAGAGGTTTCAAAGGTTATAAAGGGTAAGGAAGAGGTTATAGAGAAGGTTATTATGGCTATAATGGCTTCAGGTCATATTCTTCTTGAAGACGTTCCAGGTCTTGGTAAAACAACTCTTGCCATGTCCTTTTCAAAGGCCTTAAGCTTTAAAAATAAGAGAATTCAGTTTACCCCTGATACCATGCCAAGTGATATTGTGGGAATGTCTATTTACAATGAGAAAATAAATGAGTTTGAATATATGGAGGGTGCAGCAGTTGGTTGTAATCTTTTACTGGGTGATGAGATTAACAGAACCTCCTCTAAAACTCAGTCAGCTCTCTTAGAGGCTATGGCAGAGGGAAGAGTTACAGTTGATGGTACAACTCACGTACTTATGAAGCCTTATGTGGTTATAGCAACTCAGAACCCTATAACCAGTGGTGGTACTCAGCCACTTCCTGATTCTCAGTTAGACCGTTTTATGATAAGACTTTCCATGGGATATCCTGACAGAGAGAATCAGCTTGCTATTCTTCAGAATATTTCTGATAAGGATCAGTTAGAGCGAATCAGTCAGGTAATGACAATTGAAGAGATTATAGAGATTCAGAAATTTATTAAAAACATGAAGGTAAATGAAGAGATTTTATACTACCTCATTGATTTATGTGAAGCTACGAGAGAAAATCCTAAGATTGAGCTTGGTATATCTCCTCGTGGAATCCAGGCTTTAAGTGAGATGAGTAAGGCCTGTGCAGTTTATGATGGAAGAGATTTTGTTACTCCTGATGATGTAATAAAGGTTTACAAGGATGTAGCATCACATAGAATTCTTCTTCGCTCCAGAGCAAAGAGAGATGGAGATACAGAGGAGTCAATCTTAGATGAGATTATTGCTTATGTAGATAAGCCTCAGTTACTTAGAAAATAAAACTTATGGTTAAAGCAATAAGCTTTTAGAAATAGTTTTTAAATAATAAATTATAGAGGTTTTAGAATGAGAGAGCGAATAATATATATAATTATAGCTCTGTCTTCCGTTATATTTTATATATTTGCCAATAATCAGTCCGCGCTTTTACTTATGCTTATAGTAGTTTTAATGGGGCCTATAGCAATTCTTATTAATTACTTAAGTGTAAGAGGTCTAAGGATTGACGTAAATATATATAAACAGGAGGAAACGGGATATTTTACCGTGGATCTTAATATTAAAAATAAGTCTTTCCTCCCTATTTTTCGAATAAGAACAGCTATTTCCGTTAGAAATATGCTTACTCTTTCAGGTTTTAATATGCCTTTGGAGCTTGCCATAGCACCGGGTAAGGAACTTAAAAAGAGCATTGTATTTGAAAGTAAATATTGCGGAAGAATAGAGGTTGATACGGATAAGGCGTATTCATACGATTTTCTAGGGCTTACTAAAAGAGAGATAAAGGTTAAGTCTTCGAAAGGACTCTATGCTTATCCAAATCTTACAGGAGAACATATGGATCTCCTTGATAATGTAAGTAAGGATGAGTTAAATATTCAAAACAGATATACTCACGTAAGAGGTAATGATATCACTCAGATCCTTGATATAAGGGATTATGAGAAGGGTGATAATATTAAAACCATACATTGGAAGCTTTCAGGAAAGCTTGGTAGAAAGCTTGTTAAGGAGCTTGATACTCCTGCGAGTCAGGATACTATTATTATGATAGCTCTTTCCGATAATGCTGCAGCTAAGCCTGATATGATAGACAGGTTAGCGGGTACGGTTTTACAGCTTTCAAAGGAGCTTCTTAAGGAGCAGGTTTTCTTTGATGCAGTGCTTATGCGTGAGAGCAGTGGACATAGCAGCCTGTACACAGTGCAGGAGAAAAATGCCGCTGACTGGTATGAAAAGAGACTTTTAGATGGTGACCTTGAATTTAAGAAGGACAGACTTGAAGAATATATAAGCTATAACAGAGTATTTAGCAGATATTCTTCAGTTATTCTTGTTACTGATAGTGAGCTTGAGGGTATATTTGATGATGTGAGACAGGTTTATCAGATTTGCCTTTAGATAATAAAGAAATGAGGAAATGATGGATACGGGATTTAAAATAATTGAAAATAAATCCAAAACTGAATATAGCAGATTTATCATTTTTCTTTTGACTATTATAACGGTTGGAGGTATGGCCTTCTGCATGCAGGAGCTTTTCCAAAGCAAGATGAGCTACCTTGTCCTTGTAATACTTGTTATAGTAACCTCATTTATAGCTGTGCTCTTTGGTATGATTAAGTCGAAAAAGGGCTTTATAGCAGCTTGTGTGTTATTAGTTATTATATTTATAGCAGGTATTATAAGTGATTATATAGTGGCAGGTGCCGCTTCCTTTGTTAACCAGATAATAGCTCAATATAATTATGTTAATGGTTTTAATAACAAATATTATGTTGTGCCTAATGTAAGGGATCACAGCCTTGCTTATTACCTTTTCTTAGCATATATGTTAATTATAGTTTCCGTATATGTGGAGGAATTAATTAGAAGAAAACATGCCGTAATACTAGCAGTTATGTGGCTTCCAATACTGGTAATAAGTATTTTATTAAAGCTTCCTTTAGGTGGCCTGGTAGTAACTATGGCAGCAGTTTCTATTATCGGTGTATTTTCTTATAGTCAGATGAGAGTTGAGAAAAATACAGTCTTTACAGCTACTCTTATAGCCATGACTCTACTACTTACCCTGCTTTCTTATATATATTTTAAGAGTGTTAAGGTTAGGCCTAGTGCCAGAATAGAGTCCATGAAGGAAAGTATTAAGGAGAATTCTGAAAGGATAAGATATGGTGTAAGCGATTATCCTGAGGGTGATCTTAAAAAGGGTATAGATACCTCCAGAAAGAAGAGGATGGAGGTTAGTGTTAGCGGTGGAAATAATGATAATAAGGTATATTTAAGGGGATTTACGGGAACTGATTTTAATGATGAGGTTTGGACTACACCTGATAATAGCATTTACAGTAAGAAGTATGAGGGTATGATAGCTGCCTATGAGCACTATGGTTATCATCCGCTTTCTTCCTTAAGTGGCTATATTCATGCTTCCATAAACTTCGAGGATGCAGCAGTTTCGAGCCATAGATTAAAGATAAGAGTTAAGAATTATAAGGCCTTTAAGAAATACATTTATACTCCTGACAGTGTTACCTATAAGAGTCTTATGGGATATGAAGGTATAAAGCAGGATACCAATGTTTTATCCAGTGGTAACGAATCAAAGGACAGCTATTATTTTGAAACAGATAATGTAATTCAGGATGGAATGCTTAGCTATAATCTTATGGGATGGGTAGATGAGTATGCCAAGAATCATCCTGAGGATTCTGATTTTGCAAGAGTTGAGTCTGATTATAGAAAGTTTGTCCATAAGAATTATATTAGTACAGGCTCAGAAAACAAAAAGGAGCTTGAGAAAAAGATTGATGCAGATAATACCAATCTTGCAACTCTTACTAAGGAAATCCGAGTTTATTTAAATGATATTGGTAAGAACAGAAAGGATTGGAGTTCTGCCAATTACGCTTCCAAGGGAGCCCTTCTCTTTAGAGCAAAGGGTGTTCCAACCAGATATGTAGAGGGTTATCTTATATCCGGTAAGGGAAATATAGTAGTTACTGCAGCAGACGCTCATGCCTGGGTTGAGGTTTATAAGGACGGTGTAGGCTGGCTTGCAGTAGATGTAACTCCTGGTTATTATCAGACCATTCCTGAGCAGGGACTTGTTAAGAAGGTTAAGAATGAAAATGTAATAAGCCAGCGTAATAAGGAGAATAAAAAGGAGCATAAGAAGGAGCAGAGCGGTAATGATGAACCATTTAAGTTCCTTAAGGTTATCCTTATAATTCTAATTATAATACTTTTACTAATCATTTTATTCCTTGTATTTATGCATATTAGATGGCTTATAATCATGAAGAGAAGAAAGAAGGAAATGGAAGAGACTGACAAGCTTAAGCTCTTAACCTATCTTTCATCTTATCT
>JAILGL010000109.1 GCA_024696825.1 Lachnospiraceae bacterium | reverse complement strand
ATTTACACAGAAGGTTAAGCTTGAGATTTCTAAGAATAAGCTTATTAAGAGAAAAGAGATGATTGCTCTTGCAGATAAGTATAAAGAGCAGCAGAGAGCTATCACAGATAAGACTGTAGATGAGAATGAAGCTAAGGCAACAGTCAAAAAGGAAGATTATAAGCAGTATGATGTTCAGTACATTTATATCGATACAACTGATGTAGATGATAAAACCGGTGAGAGTGTTGACTTAGATAAGAAGACTTTAGAGAAGAGAGAAAAATTACTTGAGGATGCCTATGAAAAGGTAACTAAGGAAGATAAGAAGATTTCTAAGGTTGTTGATGATAAGGATGGAGACATTACTTACGAGACAGATACATTTACAGAGGCTGATGGTTGGGATTTCACTACTCAGAAGAGTGTATTAAAGAAGATTAAGGCTCTTGATAAGGGTGAGGTTTCTGAGATTCTTGAAGATAAAGAGAATGGTTGTAAGTTCTTCGTTAAGATGAAGGATAATAATAATACAAAGAGCTATGATGAGGCTTGTGAGACAGCTGTTACAGAGGCTAAGGACAAGGCTTATGATAAGTGGTATGCAACTCTTCAGAAGAAATATCCTGTAAAGGTTAATGATGATCTTTGGGAGGATGTTGAATTTGGTACAGTTACAACTTCTATCGTAACATTAGCTGATATTGAGAAGATTGCTAAGAAGAAGGAAAAGATTGAAGCTAAGGAATCAGCTTCAGCAGAGGCAGCTTCTAAGGCAGCGGCTAAGAAGGAAGGTTCAGAGGCTACAGCTTCAGCAGATGCTTCAGATAAGGATGATGCTTCATCCGAAGAGAAGTCTGATAAGAAGTCAGATAAGGATGACAGCTCTGAAGAGTAAAAATAGATTTTTAAGGTCTTAAAGGCTTGTATAAAATCTTGATATAGAGTATTATTTATAAGACGGGTTTTATTTCCCGTCTTATATTATCTAAATGGTTGACTTATGAGTGTTTTTCATCTGTATATTCAACTATTTACATTTTAATAATTATAATAATAGAATCACGGAAATTTCGTAAATGTTCTTTAAGGAGGATATTAAAATGAGCAAGGTTAGAAGAGTGTATGTATGCAAAAAAGATGATTATGCTGTTCGTGCGCGTGAACTTAAGGATGAGATTATTAATTACTTAAGAATCACAGGATTAGATTCTGTTAAGGTTTATGTTAGATATGACATTGAGAATTTGAGTGATAAAACCTATGAGGCTGCATGTAATACGGTTTTTGCTGAACCACCTGTAGATAGCTTCACTGAGACAAAGCTTACTCTCGCTGAGGATGAGAAGGTTTTCTCTGTAGAATATCTTCCGGGTCAGTTCGACCAGAGAGCAGATTCAGCTGAGCAGTGCATTAAGCTTTTAAATGAAAAGGAAGATGCTATTATTCGTTCAGCTACTACCTATGTATTTAAGGGTAATATTTCCGATGACGAGTTTGAAAAGATAAAGAATTATTGTGTTAACCCTGTAGATTCAAGAATCACAGATGAGACTATCCCTGATACTTTAGTTCAGGAGTTTGATGTTCCTGAGGATGTTAAGGTTTTAGATGGATTTATTAGCTGTTCAGACAGTGAATTTGAAGAGCTTTTTAAGTCTTTAAATCTTGCCATGACACTTGAGGATTTCAAGTTTATTAGAACATATTTTAAGAATGAAGAGAACAGAGACCCATCTATTACAGAGGTTAGAATGCTTGATACTTACTGGTCTGACCATTGTCGTCATACCACCTATCTTACAGAGCTTAAGGATGTAAGATTTGAGGAAGGCTTCTATTATAAGCCTATTAAGGATTCTTATGATTCTTATGTTAAGGATCATGATGAAATGTATGCAGGCAGAGATGATAAATATCATTCACTTATGGATATAGCTCTTCTTGCCATGAAGAAGCTTAAGAAAATGGGTAAATTAGATGACGAAGAGGAATCTGATGAGATTAATGCATGCTCTATCGTAGTTCCTGTAGTTATCGATGGAGTAGAAGAGGAATGGCTTATTTTCTTTAAGAATGAGACTCATAACCATCCAACAGAGATAGAGCCTTTCGGTGGTGCTGCTACCTGTCTTGGTGGTGCCATAAGAGATCCACTTTCAGGAAGAGGTTATGTATATCAGGCTATGAGAGTTACAGGTGCTGCGGATCCTACAAAATCTCTCGAGGAAACCATGCCTGGTAAGCTTCCACAGAAAAAGATTGTTACACAGGCAGCTCTTGGTTATAGTTCATATGGTAATCAGATTGGACTTGCTACAGGGCTTGTTAATGAAATATATCATCCTGATTATGTTGCTAAGAGAATGGAAATCGGTGCTGTTATGGGGGCCGCTCCTAGAAAGCATGTTATCAGAATGAACTCAGATCCGGGTGATCTTATCGTTCTTATCGGTGGCCGTACAGGTAGAGATGGTATCGGTGGTGCTACAGGTTCTTCTAAGGCTCATACTACAAAGTCTATCGATGTTTGTGGTGCTGAGGTTCAGAAGGGTAATGCTCCTACAGAGAGAAAGATTCAGCGTCTCTTTAAGCGTCCTGAGGTTACTTCTATTATTAAGAAATGTAACGACTTTGGAGCAGGTGGTGTTTCAGTTGCCATCGGAGAACTTGCTGATGGTCTTAATATAGATCTTGATAAGGTGCCTAAGAAATATGCAGGTCTTGACGGAACTGAGCTTGCTATTAGTGAGTCTCAGGAGCGTATGGCTGTAGTTGTAGATAAGAAGGATGCTGATAAGATGCTTGATTTTGCTGCATCTGAGAACCTTGAGGCAGTTATCGTTGCTACAGTTACAGAGGAGCCAAGACTTACCATGAACTGGAGAGGTAAGTCTATAGTTAGTATCTCCAGAGAATTCCTTAATTCAAACGGTGCTAAGCAGTCTGCTGATGCATTTGTTACTATGCCTGAGGAGAAGTCTAATCCATTCTTAAATGAGTCTAATGAACGCGATTTAAGAAGAAGATGGTTAAATACATTAAAGGATTTAAATGTTTGTTCTCAGAAGGGACTTGTAGAGCAGTTCGACAGCTCTATCGGTGCCGGAACAGTGCTTATGCCTTATGGTGGTAAGTATCAGCTTACACCTATTCAGGCTATGGTTGCCAAATTACCTATTCTTACAGGTAAGTGTGACACAGTAACCATGATGAGTTATGGTATGGATCCATATTTACTTAAGTGGAGTCCTTATCATGGTGCTATCTATGCTGTAGTTGAGTCTATGGCTAAGATTGTAGCAACAGGTGGTGAATATCAGAAGATAAGATTCACCTTCCAGGAGTACTTTAAGAGAATGACAGAGGATCCTAAGAGATGGGGAGAGCCTCTTTCAGCTATGCTTGGTGCTTATACTGCACAGCTTAAGTTCGGACTTCCATCTATCGGTGGTAAGGACAGTATGTCAGGTACATTTAATGATATCGACGTACCTCCAACTCTTTGTTCCTTTGCAGTAGATACCTGTAATGCGGCAGATATTATTAGTCCTGAATTTAAGAAGCCTGGTAATAAGCTTGTGCTTTTCCGCATTATGAGAGATGAGTATGCTCTTCCTAATTATGAGAGTGTTATGGAGCTTTATGCTAAGCTTCATGAGCTTATTCATAATAAGGTTATCGTATCTGCTTATGCCCTTGGTCAGGGTGGTATAGCTGAGGCTGTTTCTAAGATGGCCTTCGGTAATAAATATGGTGCAATTATGGATATCAATCTTTCAAATGATGAGCTCTTCATGAAGGATTATGGTTCAATTGTAGCAGAGGTTGATGCAGATAAGCTTTCTGAGATTGATATAGATTATAAGGAGGTTGCAGTAGTTACTGAGCAGCCTGATATAATTGCCGGTAATACTAAGATTACCATTGATGAAGCTCTTACTTCCTGGAAACAGACCTTAGAGTCAGTATATCCTACAGATTCTAATGTAGAGCAGAAGTCATTATCAGATGATTTATATGATGCTAAGACAGTTTATGTGGCTAAGAATAAGATTGCTAAGCCTAAGGTATTTATCCCTGTATTCCCTGGAACTAACTGTGAATACGATACAGCACGTTCCTTCATCAATGCAGGTGCAGATACTGAAACCATAGTATTTAAGAATATGTCAGAGGCTGACATCGTTAATTCTGCAAAGGCATTTTCAGATGCTATTAAAGAGTCACAGATGATTATGTTCTCCGGTGGTTTCTCAGCAGGTGATGAGCCTGATGGTAGTGCAAAATTCATCGAGGCTGTATTTAAGAATCCTATGATTACAGATGCAGTTCACGATTTACTTGATAATAGAGATGGTCTTATTCTTGGTATTTGTAATGGTTTCCAGGCACTTATTAAGCTTGGTCTCGTTCCTAATGGTAAGATTACAGGTCAGATGGCTAATTCACCTACACTTACTACTAACAGTATTGGTCGTCACATTTCTAAGAGTGTATATACCAAGGTTGTTACCAATAAGTCCCCATGGCTTATGGAAGCTGAGCTTGGTGGTGTTTATGCAATTCCTGCTTCACATGGTGAAGGAAGATTTGTTGCTGATGAAAAGACTATAAATGAGCTCTTTAAGAATGGTCAGGTAGCTACAAGATACGTTGATTTACAGGGTAATCCAACTATGGATGAGGACTTTAACCCTAACGGTTCTTACTATGCTATCGAGGGTATTACAAGTCCTGATGGACGTGTCCTTGGTAAGATGTGTCATTCAGAGCGTATTGGTGACAATGTTGCCATTAACATCTTTGGAGAGCAGGATCAGAAGCTCTTCGAGTCTGGTGTTAAATACTTTAGAGGATAAGCAGTTTAATGTTTAAACTATATTAAAAGCTCTGCTAGTCCTTTATTACATGGATAATTAAGTATAAAGGCCCAAGGCAGTAAGCGATTTGCTTAAGGTTTTGGGCTATTTTACTGATTATATAAAAAAATATAATAAAAATAAAAAGGAGACAAACATGTTTAAGATTAACGAAAACTATATGAAGTTGCCTGGAAGCTACTTGTTTTCAACAATTGCCAAGAAGGTTAATGCCTATGCAGGAGCTAATCCTGACAAGGAGATTATAAGACTTGGTATTGGTGATGTAACACTTCCTCTTGCTCCATCAGTTGTAAGTGCTCTTCATAGCGCTGTAGACGAGATGGCAGATGCAAGTACATTTAAGGGTTATGCACCTGACCTTGGTTATGAGTTCTTAAGAAATACCATTGTTGAGAATGATTATGCTCCAAGAAACTGCGGCATTAAGGCTGATGAAATCTTTATTAGTGATGGTGCTAAAAGTGATTCTGGAAATATTGTTGATATCTTTGGCGATGGCAATATTATAGCTGTTACTGATCCTGTTTATCCTGTTTACGTGGATACTAATGCCATGTCAGGACGTACAGGTGTTTACAATCAGGAAACTGAGATGTGGAGTGATGTGGTTTATATGCCTTGTATTAAGGAGAATAACTTTACTCCTGAGTTCCCTGAGAAGACTCCTGATATTATATATCTCTGTCTTCCTAATAACCCAACAGGTACAACCTTACCTAAGTCTGAGCTTCAGAAATGGGTTGATTATGCCAATGAGAATGGTTCGGTTATTATCTTTGATGCTGCTTATGAAGCATATATTACCTCTGAGGATGTTCCTCATTCAATATTCGAGTGTGAGGGTGCTAAGACCTGTGCCATGGAGATTAGAAGCTTTTCTAAGAATGCAGGATTTACAGGTACAAGACTTGGATTTACAGTTATTCCTCATGAGTTAAAATGTGGCGATATAGAGCTTCATTCTCTCTGGGCAAGAAGACATGGTACTAAGTTTAACGGTGCTCCATACATTATCCAGAAGGCAGGAGAGGCTGTATATTCAGAGGCAGGTAAGAAGGAAACCTTAGATCAGGTTAAATATTATATGAATAATGCAAAGATTATAAGAGAAGGTCTTATTAAGGCCGGATACGAAGTATTTGGTGGTGTAGATGCTCCTTATATCTGGATGAAGACACCTGATAAGATGACTTCATGGGAATTCTTTGATTATCTTCTCAATGAGAAGAATATCGTAGGTACTCCTGGTTCAGGCTTCGGACCAAGTGGTGAAGGTTATTTCAGACTGACAGCCTTTGGTAGTCTTGAGAATACAGAGAGAGCTATTAAGAGAATTACTGAGTAATTATTTCATAAAAATAGCGGTTTTTATGGATTTCTTATAACTTATGTAAGAAAAAAATAATAAAAAGTTAAAAACTTTTTAAGAATAATGTAAATAAACTATAGTATAATATAATGCGAGGATATGCGGATAGTTCGTTATATCTTCGCATTTATTTTGTTATGGGGAAAATTTTAGGAGGAAAGAATAATGAAAAATTGTAAATTGGTAAAACCGTTTCTTGTAGTTATGGCTTTTGCTACGGTGCTTGGAGCTTTTGTATTTTCTGGATTTAAGAACTATAAGATGGCTTCTGCAGATGAGGTAGCTAATGAGGATACTTCTTATGAGAGATACATTTCCTTTGGTGCAAACCTTAAGACTGGTGAAAAAGCAAAGGTAATGGAGCTTCTTGGAGTTACAGAAAGTGAGCTTAAGGATTATAAGACCGTTACAGTTACTAATGAGGATGAGCATCATTATCTGGATGACTATCTTTCTAAGAGTGTTATCGGTACCAGAGCACTTTCTTCTGTTAAGATTGTTAAGACAGAGAAGGGTTCAGGTATTACAGTAGTTACAAGAAATATTAATTATTGTACTTCAAGCATGTATCAGAATGCGCTTATTACAGCAGGTCTTGAGGATGCTGATGTAACAGTTGCAGGTCCATTTGAATTATCAGGTACTGCTGCACTGGTAGGTGCCATGAAGGCATATGCGGCTATGACAGGTGAGGACATCTCAGAGGATTCCATGGATGCCGCAACAGACGAGCTGGTTACTACTTCAGAGCTGGCCGAAAGTTTAGGGGATAAAGAAAAGGCTGCACAGCTTATCGCTGCAACCAAACAAAAGATTTTTGAGGATCAGCTTTCAAGTGAAAGCGACATAAGGGATGCTATTAATTCTTCTGCAGATCAATTGGGGATAGATGTAACGGAAGAGCAGGTTGATGATATTACAGAACTTATGATGAAAATCAAAGATCAGGATATAGATGTTGATGCATTAAAAGAACAGGCTAAAAACATCTATGACAAGCTTAAGGATGCAGGTATTGACTTTGGAAAGGTTGACACTGAAGGCTTAGGTGAAAAGGTAGGCGGCTTTTTCTCAAATATTTTTAACTCTATTAAAGACTTTTTTACAGGTTTATTTGGATAGGTTTTAGGCTTTTTAATAAGGCCTTTAGCTTATTAATAGGCTTAGAGGATAGGTTTTAGAGTTAGAAATTATTTCATTACAATTTGTTTCATTTAAAAAAGAGTCCTGGGATTAAATATTTTAGTCCCAGGACTCTTACATTTATAGGATATTTGGTAGTTCTTAAATATAGTACTATAGCTTATTCAAGATTAAGCTTTTTATCTAAAATCTTAATAGTTGCAATGCTAAATACCATAGCAAGAATAAGGTCTAATACAAAGGATATTATAAACATTATATTGAATGGCATTAATGAATTGTTTTGAACCATTACAGCCAAATCTAAATCTCTATTAATATTTATAAATAAGGTTGATAATATAGCAACTAAAAATGAACTTACGGTTTGAAGTATAAAGTTAATTCCAACTGCAAATATAATAGTCCAAAGAAGCTTGTTCTTATTCATTATCTGACCAAGACTTACACAGAGATAACCATAGGTTATATTACCATATAATTGAATAAATGCTGTTGCTATAAATAAAATCAGTGGAAATGCAATAAATGAAAAACCATTTTCATCAATTATCATATTAAATGACTTAAAAGCATTTTTTAGAGATTCAAAAAAGGATTTCATTATTGGTGAGGTACTGCAGACAGAATATAATAATAAACAGCCGAAGGATACTAAAATGCTTATTATGCACATAATAAATCCAACTATATTTTTTCCAATTACTAATTCAGTCTTGGTTACAGGAAGAGTATTAGTAAGATACCCCTCATTAGTAACCATTGACTTATAAAAGTTGTATATTACTATAAGGAAAGTAAGTACGTTGAGAGCAATAGCAGCAACAATTATTATTCCTGTAAGTAAACCAATAGTAATATTTAAAACCTGAATATCCTTATCTAAAAGCAGTCTGTTTATGCCGCTTAAGCCACAGGCAAAAAGAGTGGCTGCTATAACGCATAAATATATAGTTATGAACATTTTAAAATGATTCTTAAAGTCATATTTTATTATTTTTCCTAACATCTGAACACCTCCCTGAATAATTCGTCTATACTCATGTTTTTATCCATTCTAAGAGCTTCAACTGAGTTATATACAACAATCCTTCCATTCTGTAAGAAAATACAGTCATCCAATATGGTTTCTATATCACTAATTAAATGTGTAGATATAATTATGGAGGCTTCAGGATTGTAATTATTAATAATGGTATTTAAAATATAATCTCTTGAAGCAGGATCCACACCACCGATTGGCTCATCTAATACATAAAGTAAGGCTTCACGGCTCATAACCATAATAAGCTGAACCTTTTCCTTTGTACCCTTTGATAAGGTCTTAATCTTGGCGTTTACATCAATCTGAAGATTGGACAGGAGAGTAAGACATTTATCCTGATTAAAATCATTATAAAAATCCATATAGTATTCCATAAGTTCTTTAACAGTCATATAATCGTTAAAGTAAAGCTTATCAGGAAGATATGAAACTATTTTCTTTGACTCTATTCCCGGACGGTTTCCCTGAATTAAAACTTCGCCACTGGTAGGAGTACAAAGAGAATTTATTATTTTAATAAGTGTTGTTTTGCCGCTGCCGTTAGGACCTAAGAGTCCAACGATTCTACCGGGTTTAATTTGAAATGAAACATTATCCAGTACAGTGTTTGCACCATACGCTTTGGTAATTCCATTTAATGATAGTAATTCGTTCATTTTTTTTAATTCCTTTCATAAAAAATATATAATAACCTGTTATTTAAATATTTAATAATCCTTGACTATTTTTTTTACATCTTCCCTGGTATATCCAAGGTTTTCCATGGTCTTAAAAAAGTCATTAAGTACGGTTTCTAAATTATCTTTTCTAATGCTCTTTAAAACCTTTTCGTCCTCTGTTACAAATCTTCCCTGGGTTCGGTTGGAGATTACAAGTCCGGTTCTCTCAAGCTCAGACATAGCCTTTTGCATAGTGTTAGGATTAACCCCTGCTTCCACAGCAAGCTCTCTAACACTTGGAAGTTTATCTCCCGGAGAATAGGTGCCGGATACAATTCTTGCCTTTACCTCATCCATAATCTGAAGATATATAGGTTTCTTGGTATCAAGCTTCCATGCCAAAAAAAACACCTCCTTGTTATGAATTTAAGATATCTTAGTTTAAAAATTTGCTAATTTGTATTACTGTACTATCTAACTAGTACACTAATACATTAACACGGCTTATAATTTATGTCAATATCTTTTTATGAAATTTTTTTCTATATATTTTTATGTTGGATTATGCCTTATTTTATGGTAAAATCATATATTAATTGGTATATAAAAGCATTTAGATAAATATATATTTTGGAGAATAAGATGGATAATAAAGAATATTACAAGCTCTTCTTGGATGAAGCCAATGATAATATGGCGATTCTATATAATGCCTTAGAACAGCTGTCGGTAAAAAATGATGATGAAAATAGTATAAATGAAGCATTTAGAGCCTGTCATTCCTTGAAGGGAATGTCTGCTACCATGCATATAGACAGTATGAATAAGGTTTCTCATGGTATGGAAAATGCACTTCATCCTATTAGAGATGGAAAGTTCCTTCCTGATGCAGGTCTTATGGAGCTTTTCATGTATGGAGCGGATTTACTCTATGATTCTCTTCAGAAAATGAAGGATATATGGGAGAGTACAGGGGAGTTTAAGGATGTTTTAGATAAGGTTGAAGGTAAGTCTTATATTAATAAGCTTATGGAATATGTGGAAGCTTATATGGGGGATTCCTCTAATACAGGTGGTGAAAAAACCTCTACTAAGGATAATGCTTCTAAAGAAACAGTAGAAATACCTTCTGTTAAAGCTTCAGCTGATGATTCTTCCGTTACAGTTCCATCTAATGAGAATAATTATAATATCATTAATACAATGTCTGCAGAAAATAAAATAGCTCTTAAGGAAGCGACTCCAAAATACAAAAATGTCTTTATTGCCAAGGTCTTATTTGATGATAAATCCATATTTATGGCCGCAAGAGCCCTGCAGGTATTTAATGAATATCAGAATGTTTCAGGTTTTATCTGCAGTTATCCGGAAATAAAGTCCACAGACAATGATGATTATAAAAATGGAGTAGAATATTTAATATGTACTAATGAAGAATCTGCTTCCATAAAGGGTATAGGCTTTAATGTTGGCGAGGTTAGTAAGGTTAATGTCTATGGATATGATGAATATGTAGCTTCTTTAAATGATAAAAAGAGCGATATGGAAGCCTTAAAGAGCACCACCATGCGTGTGGATATTAAGAAGTTAGATGAGTTTATGGGACTTATAAATGAACTGGTTACCATTAAAAATGGTATGGATGCCATTGATGAAAGTGGTATAAGTGATGAGTTTCAGGGACTTTTTGCCGAAAAGAGAGAGCAGTTAGATAACCTTACTACTTCTATGTATGAGAATATTTTACAAATTAGAATGTTCTCTGTAAACGTTATATTTGATCCTCTTAAGCGTACAGTTAGAGATTTATGCAGGAAGCTTAATAAGAAAATTAATCTCACCATTACAGGTGGTGATACTGAAATTGATAAGTTTTTGGCAGATGAGCTTGTAAGCCCTATGCTACATTTAATAAGAAATGCAGCTGATCATGGTATCGAAAGCCCTGAGGAAAGAGAGGCTCTTAATAAGCCTAAAGAGGGTAATATTAAAATAGCTGCCTATCAAAATGCTGAGAATATTATTATAGAGGTTATAGATGACGGTAGAGGTATTAGTATAGACCATATTAAGGAAAAGCTTATTAAAAGGGCTATTCTAACTGAAGAAGAGGTTAATAAGCTTTCTGATGATGAAGCTATTAATTACATTTTTGAAACCGGTTTTTCGACCTCTGACAAGGTTACCGATATCTCTGGAAGAGGTGTGGGCCTTGATGTAGTTAAGAAGATGATAGAGGAAACAGGTGGTAATATAAAATGTAAAAGTGAGAAGGGAGTGGGTACTGAGTTTGCCATAAGCCTTCCTCTTACCATGCTTGTAGTTCCGGTGCTTTTAATCGGTGTGAAAAATGAGGATATAGGGGAAGAAATCTACGCTCTTCCTGTATCTGTTATAGAGTCTATTAAGGACTTTGCCGATTATCTGATGATTGATTTAGAGGGAAAGCCTGGATTTATATATAATGATGATGAGGATAGTATTCCTTTATTATACCTTTCTGATTTAATCACTACCGGTGATAATAGAGAGAAGAATATTACTGAAGAAACTATGGTTATAGTGGTTAACTTAGGTAGAGACATGATTGCCCTGGCTGTGGATTCTGTAATAGGTCAGCAAAATGTAGTTATAAAGAAGATACCTGATGAGATAGGTAGTCTTCCTATAATAAGTGGAGCTACCGTTCTAGGTAATGGTAGGATTGCTTTACTTATAGATTTAAAACAGAGATAGCTTTTATAGAATTAATAGTATTAAATAGTATTTAAAGGCGGTACATATAATGGAAAATGAATTGCAATATGTTTTAGTGGATATTAATAATCTAAGATTTGCCGTAGATGTGGGCTATGTAAATATGATTATTAAAAATAATAATTTTACAAGGGTTCCAGGCTCTCTTTATTATTATAAGGGGCTTATTAACTATAGAGGCGATATAGTGGCTGTAGTAGATCTTAAAAAGAAATTGTTTCTTATTGATGATAACAGCAATAAGCAAAAAAAAAGAAGTGGAAGAATAATTCTTGTTAAAAGGGATGATAAGGAGCTTATAGGGCTTCGAACAGATTCTGCAACAGAGGTTAAGGCTGTTAAAACCACGGATTTTTTACAGGATTTCTATATTCCTGAGAATATTATAGATGGAAAAGCCTTTATCAGTGCGGCTTTTAAGGTTGAAAATGAGATTGTTTATGTTATAGATATTAACAATATGCTGATGAATAAATAATATTATTTATATTTTGGAGGATTAAAATGAGTTTTAGACCTTGTATAGATATACATAATGGTAAGGTTAAACAGGTGGTTGGAAGCTCTATTAGAGATGATGGGGATAGTGCCATAGATAATTATGTATCTGATAAGGGTGCAGATTATTATGCAGAAATGTATAAGGCTGATAACCTTAAGGGTGGTCATATTATAATGCTTAATAAAGCAGGAACAGATTATTATGAAATGGATAAAGCGCAGGTTAAGCTTGCTTTAAAAGCATTTCCTTACGGTATGCAGGTTGGAGGAGGCATCAATGATTCTAATGCCTTAGAATTTCTTGAAATGGGGGCTTCTCACGTAATTGTTACAAGTTATGTATTTAAGGATGGAAGAATTGATTATGACAATTTAAAAAAGATTTCTTCTGTTACAGGAAAGGATAGACTTGTATTAGATCTAAGCTGTAAAAGGGTTGGAGATGATTATTATATAGTAACAGACAGGTGGCAGAAGCTTACAAATGAGAAGCTTAGCCATGAACTTATTAATAACTTATATAAATATTGCGATGAATTTTTGATTCATGCAGTGGATGTGGAGGGAAAAAATAACGGAATTGAGAAAGATGTTATAGAAATTATTAGAAATGAGGTGGAAAATAATAAGAATATACATTTCACATATGCCGGTGGAATAAGGTCCATGGAAGACGTAGAATTCATTGTAAATAAAGGGAAAGGGCTTATTGGCTTTACCATTGGAAGTGCTCTTGATATCTTCGGTGGAAGCATAAATTACAAAAAAGTGCTTGATTTTTTAAAAAACTATGATATAATTGTTACATAAATGTTAAATAAAAGTTAAAAACTTGTGAAAACAAGTTACTAACTTGTAAACTTTATGGAGGTAATTATGTTTAGTAATAAAAAGGAAGTGTTAAGTAGGGGGATTAAAAAGTTAATAACAGTTGCATTTGTTATGACTTTAGTTGCAATTATGGGCTTAGGCGTTAATTGCAGCAAGGCTTCAGCTAAGATCACTACACTCACTTCAAGAACAGCATCTTCAAGCGCTGTTAAGTTAGAACCAAACAAAAGAAATAAAAAGATTAGAAAGAAGACAAGAGAAGAGAAGAAAAGAGCTAAGTTTGTTAAGAAGAACTTAAAGCTTATGTCTTCAATTATTTATTGTGAGGCTGGTGGAGAAAGCTATCAGTGTCAGCTTGCTGTAGGTATCGTTATTATGAACAGAGTTCGTTCTAGCATTTATCCTAATTCAATTAAGGGTGTTGTTTATCAGAGAATGCAGTTCCAGCCTGCAAGAACAGGTGTACTTAGTCGTAGAATGAGAGAGTACAAGGCTGGTCAGACTAATAATGCTGCCTGGAAGTCTAGTATTAAGGCTGCTAAGGCTGTTTTAAATGGTAGAACACATATTGTATATAAGGGTAAGAAGAAGAATTTTAAGAGCTTTACATGCTTTAGCTTACAGGTAGCTGGATGTAGATTCAGAATGGGTAAGACAGAGTATAAGTAATCTTAAAGTTACATTTGATTAAAATTTAATAATGAATTAACAAACCGCTTCCGGATAATTTTTGGAAGCGGTTTTTTATAATTATTTATCTATTAATAATAGTTTTTTTATAGTATTTATTATGTTATAATAACTAACCGTAACATTTAATAAAAGGTTGAAAGGAAAGCTTGATGTTTGATTTTAATATGAGCGAGGAGGAGAGAGCTCTTCGTCAAAGCAAAGCGGAAAAAAGCATTATTAAAAAGTTTAGAAAAAGCATCTGGTGTAAGTTTACAAGGGCTATTAGAGAATATGAGCTTATTAAGCCGGGAGATAAAATTGCAGTTTGCATATCAGGTGGTAAGGATTCCATGCTTATGGCCAAGCTTTTTCAGGAATTAAAAAAGCATGGAGTGCAAAACTTTGAAGTAAAGTTTTTGGTTATGAATCCGGGCTATAATGAGAAAAATTATAATCAGGTAGTTAATAATGCCAAGCTTCTTGGAATAGATATAGAGGTTTTTAAAACAGAAATATTTGAGGTGGTTAGTGATATTAAGGAAACACCCTGTTATCTCTGTGCCCGTATGAGAAGAGGTTATCTTTACAGCTATGCTAAGGAAATGGGCTGTAATAAAATCGCTCTTGGCCATCATTATGATGACGTTATAGAAACTATTCTTATGAGCATGATTTACGGCTCCCAGATTCAGACCATGATGCCTAAGCTTCACAGTACCAACTTTGAGGGAATGGAGCTTATAAGGCCCATGTATCTTATTAGAGAGGATGAGATTAAGCATTGGTGTGAATATAATGAACTGGATTTTATAAGATGTGCCTGTAAGGTTACAGAAATGTATGAGGCTACTCATGGAGTGGAGAAGGGTTCTAAGAGGCAGGAGGTTAAGGAGCTTATTAGGGAGCTTCACAAGGTTAATCCCTTTGTGGAGGGCAATATATTCAGAAGTGTGGAAAATGTCCATGTAGATACTCTAATTGCCTATAAGAAGGATGGTGTGAAGCATCACTTCTTAGAGGATTATGATGAGAAAGAATAAATAAAGATTGAATAAAAAGTAATGTAATATAAAAATAAAGAGAAAATCCCTACTTAAGAGGAAATTAGGAAAGTCTTAAGTAGGGATTTTCTCGATTCAAAAAAGCGTTAAAATATATCAAACCGATAAGTTAATATTTATCGGTAGGAGAGCATAATTGTTGGTGTATTATTACTCTGCACTTTCAAACTTTGTGCCGTCAGCATTATATGCTCCGTCACATATCTCAACCTTAACATAGGATGCTCCTGTGTAAGTGTTGGTTGTAATCCAAACCCATGGATATTTTTCAAGATATTCAGGATTTAATTCAATGTATTTACCAACCCAGTTAGTGGATTCAAGTATATTTCCTTGAGCATCTATTACATCATAATCCTTTTCATAAACCCAGGTTCCGCCCTCGCCGCTTTCACAATAAGCAAGCTGAAGCTGTGCTGTCTGACTTATCTGATTATCCATTGGATAGATTCTAATTACAGGCTTTTCGATTTCAGCCCATTTTGAATAAACATGCATATGCCATGCCTGAGGGTCGAAGCGGACTCTCATACCTGTAGTAGTATTACCTTCGGCATCATAAATACTCTTTGTAACTCTTATACCGTTATATTTTGTATTGAATTCATCTCCACGTTCAGCAATTACTGCATCTCTTTCAGGTCCATCGCCTGTATGTCTCATAAATTCACCCTCCCAGGTGTAGAGAACCTTAGGGTTTTGGTTCTCTGCCCAGCCTGGATCAGGTACACCTGTTGTGTTATATTCACCATCGGCAGGCTTGTATGGGTCCTGATCATTTAAGGCACCAAATACTTCGCCAACATCTGAATAAGTAAAGTAACCATCTTTTCTATTAAAGTAAAGTCCTTCATCCCACATACATGGAGTATATCCTCTGTCTAAGCACTGAGTGAAGAGTTCTAATAAGTAATCCGGAATACCGTCTTTATTAGTTACTGCAACACCACACTCACCAAGGATAATTCCATAACCCTGATTAGTGAAGGCTTCAAGTCTTGCGAGACGGTCATTCATATATGTATAATCCTCATCTGTTCCCCAGCTGTCTCTAAAGCCCCAGCTGGTAGTAGCTGTTCTGGAAATACCAAAGGTACTTGGATCATAGTAATGAATATCTACTGAAAGCTTGGTGTTACCGTTTTCTTCAATATCAGTAGGCATCTTAAAGCGTGAGTCTAAGGCCTTATCTATACTTGTATCATTTCCAGGTATTACTAAATGTCTGTATTTATTGTTGCCTCCTGAATTTCTAACGATATCAACGAATTTCTGGCTGATTTCATAGGCTGTTTCATAGATTTCATCTGTTGTAAGTGTTCCCTCTAAAGCACCAGCATCTGCAGAATAGAAGCCTGTTTCACCAACAGCAGTATTAAGTCCTAAGTTACCTGAACCAGGGAAAGCATTACTTAATTCTTCGTTAGCTGCTTCAAATATTACATGGTCAGAATAATCTTTAAATCTTTCTGAAAGCTGATTCCAGATTGATTCATATTTCTTCCAGCCTTCTTTTCTTACATTTTCATCAGGAGAACCAAACATTCCCCACCATCCACCGTCCCAGTGGACATTTATAATTACATACATTTCATTGTTAAGAGCATAGTTTGTAACCTCTTCACAACGGTCAAGTAAATCCTTATTAATAGTATAGGTTCCATCTGTAGACATGAGATTAGACCATCCCATAGGAATTCTTACTGTATTAATGCCTGATTTTTTAAGACCATCGAAGGTAGCCTGTGTAGCTACAGGGTTACCTGCACTGGTTTCACATTTTTCTACTGTAAGAGTAGCGATATCTACTGTATTAGGATCCTGATAGGTTTCAAGCTGATTTCCAAGGTTCCAGCCAAGTCCCATAATCTTAGAAAGCTCAAGAGTTGAGACATCCTTTCTCATGAGACCGTTATCCTTAGTAGTAAGACCGCTTGCTGATTTATGCTCATCAGTAAGGTTAGTCTCTGTAAGAACAGGATCAAGACTTTCCTTAGGTCTTCTAGAAATAGAAGGAGAAGCTGACACATCAGCACTTGGATCTATAGTTGGAACTACAAGTGGAGAAGCTGATGGAACAACAGGAGAAGTAGTAGTAGTTACTTCTGAAGTAGCTGCAGGTGAGCTGGAAGCATTAGTCTTATTAGCTACAACCTTTACCTTACAAACAAGCTTTTTAGTAATTGTTTTTTTATTATTCTTGTATTTTACCTTTGCAGTAATCTTTGCAGATCCTTTTTTAACCGCAGTT
The DNA here is from genome assembly GCA_024696825.1 of Lachnospiraceae bacterium. Taxonomy (GTDB): domain Bacteria; phylum Bacillota; class Clostridia; order Lachnospirales; family Lachnospiraceae; genus JAEEJA01. The sequence continues at coordinate 14,536 of JAILGL010000109.1, read as the reverse complement.
ACCTTTCCTTTTTTATTAACCTTTGCAACCTTTTTATTACTGGTAGCAAAGGTAACCTTTGCCTTAGATGGCTTATTCTTAACCTTTAAAGTAACCTTCTTACCAACCTTAAGTGTAACCTTAGTTTTATTAAGTGATAATTTCTTTTTCTTAGCAGCGCTTACAGTGCCTGCATTAATATTTACACTTGAAATAACAAGTGCAGCCCCAAGTAACATTGATACTAATTTCTTTAATTTGCGATCGTTTCTCAATCTCTTTTACCTCCTCTAATTTTTTTAACATTTGAATCGAATTAATTAATTTATCAAAATTTATCAAAGATAGTGCAAATGTTTTGACGGTTTTTAATAAATCAACTATAATAAATATATTGCCTTATTTTAAGAAAATCAATAGGCTTAAGGCGGTTTGAAACTAATGAAGCTTTTTGTTTTTTGTTTTGGAAATAGAGCAATATTTTTCTAGATTAAGCGTTATTGTTCATGGAGAGGATAATAAAATGAAGACAAATACATCGAAGGAGTTTTTAAAGGACTGTTTATCGGACAGTCTTATTAAGCTGCTTAACAAAAAGGGGTTGAATAATATTTCAATTGATGAAATTACTGATACTGCCGGAGTTTCCAGGTCTACCTACTATAGAAGCTTTAACAGTAAGGAAGAGGTTTTATTATATTTTTATAAATCCTGCTATAAGGAATGGAAGTATAATAACAAGCTTCGCATAAGTGATATTAGAAAAAAAGAAGAATTCCTTGTGTTTATAGGGTTTATAAAGGAAATGAAGGATATTAATTTTCTTCTTTATAAGAGACATTTAAGTGAGGTTTTGAAGGATTTTATAGATGAAGAGGTTAGATTATGTGTATCTAATACTAAGACAGAGGATGAGATGAGTTTAAGGACTGCAGAAAATGATAGTAAAGCTCTGCCTAATAAGTACAACGCAATTTTTTACAGTGGTATATATTTTTCTGTAATAAATGAATGGATAAAAGACGAATATAAGGGCGATATTTGCACGTTCATATTTGACAACATTATATCATAATGCTAAAATATTGCGGTGTATCTGTAGAAAGAAAGGAAATTATACAAGATGAGTTTGGATGCTAATAATTCTAACGTTGAAACTAATGGTGAAGAAACCATTTCAAAAAATTTCATAGAGCATGAGATTGATAAGGATTTAAGCGAAGGTGTGTATGATCACGTAGTTACAAGATTCCCACCGGAGCCTAATGGATACTTACATATTGGTCATGCAAAGTCCATAGTTTTAAATTCACAAACTGCTGAAAAATATAACGGTAAGTTTAATCTCCGTTTTGATGATACTAATCCTACAAAGGAAGATATCGAATATGTTGATTCTATAATGGAAGATGTTAGATGGATAACAGGTGACTTGGATATGGAGGCAGTTTATTATGCATCTGATTATTTTGATAAGATGTATGAATTTGCCATTGAGCTTATTAAAAAGGGTAAGGCCTATGTTTGTGATCTTAGCGCAGATGAGATAAGAGAGTACAGAGGTACCTTAACAGAGCCTGGAAAGGATAGTCCATATAGAAATAGAAGTGTTGAGGAAAACCTTTCTTTATTTGAACAGATGAAAAATGGTGATTTTACTGATGGTTCACATGTGCTTAGAGCTAAGATTGATATGGCTTCTCCTAATATGAATATGAGAGATCCTGTAATTTATAGAATCGCACATATGACACATCATAATTTAGGCGATAAATGGTGCATTTATCCAATGTATGATTATGCTCATCCTATTGAGGATGCCCTTGAGGGTGTAACTCATTCTCTTTGTACCTTAGAGTTTGAGGACCACAGACCTTTATATAACTGGGTTGTAGAAAACATTGGATTTGAGGTTCCACCACGTCAGATAGAATTTGCAAAGCTTTATCTTACTAATGTAGTAACAGGTAAGCGTTACATTAAGAAGTTAGTTGAGGATGGCATAGTTGACGGATGGGATGATCCAAGACTTGTTACCATAGCTGCTTTGAGACGTAGAGGTTATACTCCTGAAGCTATTAGAGAGTTTATCAATCTTTCAGGTATTTCTAAGTCTAACAGTTCTTCAGATATAGCTATGCTTGAGTATTGTATAAGAGAGGATTTAAAGCTTAAGAAGGCAAGAATGATGGCTGTACTTAATCCTATTAAGCTTGTTATTACTAACTATCCGGAAAATGAAATTGAATATCTGGATGTAGATAACAACAGAGAAAATCCTGATATGGGTGTTAGAAAGGTTCCATTTGGAAGAGAGCTTTATATAGAGAGAGAGGACTTCATGATTGAGCCTCCAAGAAAGTATTTCAGACTCTTCCCAGGTAATGAGGTAAGACTTATGAATGCTTACTTTGTTAAATGTGAAGGCTATGATACTGATGAAGATGGTAATGTTACAACAGTTTATGCTACCTATGATCCTGAGACTAAGAGTGGTAATGGCTTTGAAGGAAGAAAGGTTAAAGGTACTATTCACTGGGTTGCATGTGAGACTGCAAAGCGTGTTACCGTTAGACTTTACGAGAATCTCGTAGATGAAGAAAAGGGTGTTTACGATGAGGATGGTAATGTAAATGTTAATCCTAATTCCCTTACCATTCTTGAAAATGCTTATGTGGAGCCTAAGCTTTTCGATGCAGAAAAGGGAGAGAGCTTCCAGTTTGTACGTAACGGTTTCTTCTGTGTAGATACTAAGGATTCTACTGATGAGGAAAAGGTATTTAATAGAATTGTTCCATTAAAGAGTTCTTACAGACCTGCTAAAAAATAATTAATACATAAATTTAAGAACATGTTTTTGAAAGGATATTAACACTATGAGTAAAAATGTTATTGAAGAAGTGTTTGGAACTAAAGTATTTAACGATGAAGTAATGCAGAAAAAGCTTCCTAAGGATGTATATAAATCCTGGAAGAAGACCCTTGAAAATGGCGAGGATCTTAATTCTGATATTGCAAATGTGGTTGCCCATGCCATGAAGGAGTGGGCCCTTGAAAATGGTGCAACTCACTATACACATTGGTTTCAGCCGATGACAGGTGTTACCGCTGAAAAACATGATTCATTTTTAAGCCCTGCATCTGATTCAAGACCTGTACTTGAATTCTCAGGTAAGGAGCTTATAAAGGGTGAACCGGATGCTTCAAGCTTCCCATCAGGTGGACTTAGAGCTACATTTGAGGCAAGAGGTTATACAGCCTGGGATTGTACTTCACCTGCATTTTTAAAGGATGATGCAGCAGGAGTTGTGCTTTGTATTCCAACTGCATTTTGCTCATATACAGGTGAGGCTCTTGATAAAAAGACTCCGCTTCTTCGTTCCATGGAAGCTATAAGCAAGCAGGGTACAAGACTTGTAAAGCATTTTGGATATGATGATGTTAAGAGAGTTTTATGTTCAGTGGGAGCTGAGCAGGAATATTTCTTAGTAGACAGAGATAAATATTTAAAGCGTAAGGATCTTATTTTTGCAGGTCGTACACTTTTTGGTGCCATGCCTCCAAAGGGTCAGGACCTTGAAGATCATTATTTTGGTGTAATTAAAGAGAGAATCGCTTCATTTATGAAGGATTTAAATACTGAGCTTTGGAAGCTTGGAATTCTTGCAAAGACTCAGCACAATGAGGTGGCTCCTGCACAGCATGAGCTTGCCCCTATATTTACAACAGCAAATATTGCAGCGGATCATAACCAGATGATTATGGAAATGATGAAGAAGGTTGCAATTCGTCATAATATGGAGTGCTTACTTCATGAGAAGCCATTTGCAGGCGTTAATGGTTCAGGTAAGCATGATAACTGGTCACTTGTAACTGATACCGGAATTAACCTTTTAAATCCTGGTAAGAGACCTCATGAGAATAAGCTTTTCCTTTTAGTTTTATCAGCTATTATTAAGGTTGTAGATGAGAATCCTATTCTCTTAAGACTTTCTGCTTCTAATGCCGGTAATGATCACAGACTTGGAGCTAATGAGGCGCCTCCTGCAATTATTTCCATTTTCCTTGGACAGCAGCTTGAGGATATTATCGAGCAGATTTTAGATGAAGGTAAGGTTTCATCAAGTCTTCAGGTAGATAAGTTAGATACAGGTGTTCATGTACTTCCGCTTATTAAGAGAGATGCTACAGACAGAAACAGAACCTCTCCATTTGCCTTTACAGGTAATAAGTTCGAATTTAGAATGCTTGGTTCTTCCATGTCAGTTTCTGATTGTAATACCGTTCTTAATACAATAGTTGCTAATGAATTTGAAAGAATCTGTGATGAGCTTGATAAGGCAGAGGATGTTAATGCTAAGATTAAGGAAATCACAGTTAAAAATATTGAGGCTCATAAGAGAATTATATTTAATGGTGACGGATACTCAGAGGGCTGGGTTGAGGAAGCTAAGAGAAGAGGTCTTCCAAACATTCCTTCATGGGTTGAGTCAATTCCATATAGTATTACAGATGAGTCCATAGCTCTTTTTGAGAAGCAGAATGTATTTACAAGAGGAGAGCTTGAATCCCGTGCAGAGATTATGTATGAGAACTACTCCAAGACCATTAATATCGAGGCTAAGACCATGATAGATATGGCCAGCAAGCAGTATATTCCTGCTGTAATCAAATACACCAGAGAGCTTGCAAGCTCTATTAATTCTGTTAAGGAGGCTTGTCCTGATGCTGATATCAGTGTTCAGACTGAAATCCTTAAGAGGGTATCAACTCTTCTTGCTAAGTCTCAGGTAGCTCTTAAGAGATTAGAAGAGGTTAATAATGAGAGTGAAGCCAAGGTAGAAGGTAAGGAAAGAGCACTTTTCTACAGAAATGTAGTTTTCCCTGCAATGGATGATTTAAGAAATCCTATCGATGAGCTTGAGATGGTAGTTGATAAGAAGGACTGGCCGGTTCCAAGCTATGGCGATTTGATTTTTGAAGTATAATTTATAATTGTATTATTTAGATACATTTAAATATTTGGAAAAAAATAAGAAAGTACAAGAAAGTAGGTAGAGATTAATGGCTGAGTCAATGAAAGGCTTACAGAGAACTGCAAGATGTGCAGAGATTTCTCTTTCAGAGTATGAAGGAAAAACAGTTACCCTTATGGGATGGGTTCAGAAGAGCCGTAATAAGGGCGGAATTATATTTGTTGATTTAAGAGACAGAAGTGGTCTTGTTCAGATTATATTTGATGAAAGCACCACTGATAAGACTGTATTTGAAAAGGCAACAACTCTTAGAAGTGAGTTTGTATGTGCTGTTACAGGTAAGGTGGTAAAGCGTGAGGGTGCTGTTAATAAGGCACTTAAGACCGGTGATTTAGAGGTTATAGCTGAAAGTCTTACCATTCTTTCAGAAGCTGAAACTCCACCATTTCCAGTTGAGGATGGTATTAAAACTGATGAGAAAATAAGACTTAACTATAGAACCTTAGATCTTAGAAGACCTGAGTTACAGGAAAGTCTTATTCTTAGAAGTAAGCTTTCACAGGAAATCAGAGCATTTCTTTCAGAGGAAGGTTTCTTAGAGATTGAAACTCCTATGCTTACTAAGAGTACACCTGAGGGTGCAAGAGATTATCTTGTGCCAAGTAGAGTTCATCCAGGTTCATTTTATGCACTTCCTCAGTCTCCACAGCTTTTTAAGCAGCTTCTTATGTGTGCTGGCTATGACAGATATTATCAGATTGCAAGATGCTTTAGAGATGAGGATTTAAGATCTGACAGACAGCCTGAATTTACACAGGTGGATATGGAGCTTGCCTTCGTAAATGAGGATGACGTAATTGACGTTAATGAAAGACTTATTAAGAGAGTATTTAAATCAGTGCTTGATATAGATATACCTACTCCTATAGAGAGAATCACCTGGCAGGAGGCTATGGACCGCTTTGGTTCAGATAAGCCTGATATGCGTTTTGGTATGGAGCTTAAGGATGTTTCTAAGGTAGTAGAGGGCTGTGGCTTTGGTGTATTTACCGGAGCTCTTGAGAATGGCGGTTCTGTAAGAGGTATTAATGCTAAGGGAATGGGAGACCTTGGAAGAAAGAAGATTGATGCCATTGTTGAGGATGCCAAGGAAATAGGTGCTAAGGGTCTTGCTTATATTCAGCTTAAGACAGATGGCAGTGTTAAGAGTAGCTTCACTAAGTTTATGACAGAGGATGAGACTAAGGCGCTTATTGATAAAATGGAAGGTGAGGCAGGAGATTTACTTCTCTTTGCAGCAGATAAGAATAAGGTTGTATGGGATGTACTTGGAACCTTAAGACTTAAGCTTGCTAAGGAACTTGACATAATTGATAATGATGCATTTAGATTTGTATGGGTTACAGAGTTTCCACTTCTTGAGTGGTCTGAGGAGGAAGGAAGATATCTTGCTATGCATCATCCTTTCACCATGCCTATGGAAGAGGATTTGGAGCTTCTTGATTCTGATCCCGGTCGTGTTCGTGCCCGTGCTTATGATATCGTACTTAATGGTACAGAGCTTGGTGGTGGTTCAGTCCGTATTCATCAGAATGATATTCAGGAAAGAATGTTTAAGGAGCTTGGATTTACTAAGGAAAGAGCCTGGGATAACTTTGGTTTCCTTCTTGAGTCCTTTAAATATGGTGTTCCACCTCATGCAGGTCTTGCCTATGGTCTTGACCGTATGGTTATGCTTATGGCTAAGAAGGATAGTATCCGTGATGTAATTGCATTTCCAAAGGTTAAGGATGCTTCCTGCTTACTTACAAAGGCTCCCGGAACAGTTGATGAAAAGCAGCTTAGTGAGCTTGGAATCGGCATTGTAAAAGAAGACTAGTTTATAGGATTAAAAGGTATAGTTTATGAATAAAGAAACTTACGATAATATTCGTGAGACTATAATGAAGGTGGAAGGTCATAATGCCATAACACTTCTTTCGGGATTGTTTGTATTTATGACAGCAGCATTTTATTTTATAGTTGGATTTTTAGTATTTTTCCTGGATGGAAAAAAGATTCAGTTTGATGCATCTGAATTAGATATTAAGAAGATTAACTATATATTAGTTCCTTTTCTTGGCTTCATAATAGTTTCAATAATTAGAAAAAAAATTAATGCTCCAAGGCCTTATGAGGTCTATGACATAACACCAATGTATAGAAAATATATAGACCCAAACAAGAGAAAAAAAGGTCAGAGCTTTCCTAGCAGACATGTTTTTTCAGCCTTTGCAATAGGTATGGCAGTTTTTTCCTATTATCCAAGGCTTGGAATATATGTATTAATATTTGGATTGTGGATTGCATTTTTCAGAGTGATTATGGGAGTTCATTTTCCTAAGGATGTTATAGCAGGTGCCATAAGTGGTACGGTTCTTGGTCTTATTGGTAATATATTATTACCAATGCTTATAAAGTGATTATATAAATACTATTAAATCACTACTTTTAGTGACAATATTTATAAAATGTGTTATTATATTTAAGTTGATGAGTCTTAGGATTAATCAACTTAAATTTTTGTGATTTGGTAATAAGAATGGAGGACATTATGTCAGAGATGTACAATCATCATACCGTTGAAAAGAAGTGGCAGAAGGTATGGGACGATGAAAAGCCATTTAGTGCTTCAGAGGATTACAGTAAACCTAAGTATTATGCGTTAGTTGAGTTTCCTTATCCATCAGGACAGGGACTTCACGTAGGACATCCACGTCCATATACAGCGCTTGATATTGTTTCAAGAAAGCGCCGTATGCAGGGCTACAACGTGCTTTTCCCAATGGGATGGGATGCATTTGGACTTCCTACTGAGAATTATGCTATAAAAAATAAAATTCATCCTGCTGTTGTTACTAAGAATAACGTTGAGAGATTTAAGGATCAGCTTCATTCTCTTGGTTATTCCTTTGACTGGGATAGAGAGGTTAATACCACAGATCCTGAGTATTATAAATGGACTCAGTGGATTTTCCTTAAGCTCTTTAAGGAGGGACTTGCTTATAAGAAGGAAATGCCTATTAACTGGTGTACTTCCTGTAAGGTTGGTCTTGCCAATGAAGAGGTTGTTGATGGAAAATGTGAGAGATGTGGTTCACCTGTAGTTCGTAAGGTTAAGTCAGAGTGGATGCTTAAGATTACAGAATATGCAGATAAGCTTATCGACGGCCTTAATGATGTAGATTACATTGAGAGAGTTAAGACTCAGCAGAAGAACTGGATTGGACGTTCTGAAGGTGCAGAGGTTGATTTTAAGATTAAGGATTTGGAAGAAACCCTTACTGTATATACCACAAGACCTGATACACTCTTTGGAGCAACCTATATGGTTATCTCTCCTGAGCATCCTCTTATTGATAAATATAAAGATAAGATTAATAATTTTGATGCCATTGTTGAATATCGTGAAATGGCTGCAAGAAAGTCAGACTTTGAAAGAACTGAGCTTGCAAAGGATAAGACAGGTGTAGTTTTAGATGGAATTACAGCTATAAATCCTGTTAACGAAGAAGAGATTCCTATCTGGATTTCAGATTATGTACTTATGTCTTATGGTACAGGTGCTATTATGGCGGTACCTGCACATGATAGCAGAGACTATGAATTTGCTAAGAAGTTTAATCTTCCTATAATTCAGGTTGTAGACGGACCTGAGGGTGCTGTAAACCTTGAGGAAGAGGCATTTACAGAGGTTAGCACCGGAAATATGATTAATTCAGGTTTCTTAAATGGACTTTCAGTTGAGGAAGGTAAGGAAAAGATTAAGGATTTCCTTGAGGAGAAGAAGATTGGTCACAGAAAGGTTAATTATAAGCTTCGTGACTGGGTATTCTCACGTCAGAGATATTGGGGCGAGCCTATTCCAATTATTCATTGTGAAAAATGTGGCTATGTTCCAGTAGATGAGAGTGAGCTTCCTCTTATGCTTCCTGAGGTTGAAAGCTATATGCCTACAGATAATGGAGAGTCACCACTTGCTGCTATGGACAGCTGGGTTAATGTTAAATGTCCTTGCTGTGGTGGAGATGCTAAGAGAGAGACAGATACCATGCCACAGTGGGCAGGTTCTTCATGGTATTTCTTAAGATATATTGATCCTAAGAATACAGAGGCACTTGCAAGTAAAGAAGCTTTAAAATATTGGCTTCCTGTAGACTGGTATAATGGTGGTATGGAGCATACAACCTTACACTTACTTTACTCCAGATTCTGGCATAAGTTCCTTTATGATCAGGGTGTAGTTCCAACCAGCGAGCCTTATCAGAAGAGAACCTCACATGGTATGATTCTTGGTGAGGACGGACAGAAGATGAGTAAGTCCAGAGGTAATGTAATTAATCCTGATGATATAGTTAGAGATTATGGTGCTGATACTCTTAGAACCTATGAAATGTTTATAGGTGCCTTTGATCTTGCTGCAAGCTGGTCAGAAAAGGGTGTTAAGGGATGTAGAAGATTCCTTGAGAGAGTATGGAAGCTTCAGGATATATTAGTAGATGAAGAGGGATACTCAAAGGAAAATGAGACCTTAGTTCATAAGACTATTAAGAAGGTTTCATCTGATTTTGAAAACCTTAAATTTAATACAGCAATTGCAGCTATGATGGAGCTTGTAAATGCATTTTACAAGGTTAAGAAGGTTACCCGTGGTGAGTATGAAACCCTTATTACACTTCTTAATCCAGTTGCACCTCATATTACAGAGGAGCTCTATTCTATACTTGGTCATGATTCAAGAGTTTATTCCTTAAGCTGGCCTGAGTATGATGAGAAGAAGACAGTAGATGATACTATTGAAATTGCTCTTCAGGTTAACGGTAAAACTAAGGGAACCTTAGAAATCGCTAAGGATGAAGCTAAGGACAGTGTTCTTTCAAAAGCTAAGGAAGCTCTCGGTGCTAAGATTAACGGAACCATAGTTAAGGAAATCTATGTTCCTGGTAGAATTGTAAATATAGTTGTAAAGCCTAATTAATATATTTACATTTCCAATAATGGATAATAATTGTCACTAATAAATATCAGATTAATAGAGATCGGGTAAGGTTATAGGAGTAATATGGATATATTTACAATATTAACTTTATTAGGTGGTGTAGGTCTTTTCGTATATGGAATGAATATGATGGGTAAATCCCTCGAAAGACTAGCTGGTTCAGGGCTTGAAAAGGTTCTTGAAAGACTTACCACAAGTAAGAAAAAATGGGTCGGAAGGCTTAAGGGCTGGGGACTTGGTATAGGCGTTACTGCCATAATACAGAGTTCTGCTGCCACTGGTCTTATGCTTGTAGGTTTTATAACTGCAGGTATAATGAAGCTTTCACAGGCAATTCCTGTAGTCTTTGGTGCTAATGTCGGTAGTACCATAACTGCACAAATCTTAAGACTTGGTGATCTTAAGGATGACAATCTAATTTTCCAGCTTTTACAGCCATCGGCATTTGCCCCTATGTTAGTAGGTACAGGAGCCTTCATACTTATTATAACCAAGAATAAAAAGGCTAAGGATGTAGCAAATGTGCTTATTGGTTTAGGTGTTCTTTTCTATGGTATGAACCTTATGGAAGGTGTATTTGAACCATTAAAGGATTCAGCTAAGTTCCAGCATTTATTCGTATCCTTTAAGAATCCTATGCTTGGTATATTGGCTGGTATTATAGTAACTCTTTTATTACAGAGTTCTAATACCTCTGTAGGTATCCTGCAGGCCCTTTCTGCAACAGGAACTGTTACCTTTGCAACTGCATTTCCAATTATAGTTGGTCAGAACATTGGTAAATGTGGCTCACTTATTTTAGGTTCCATAGGCTCTAACAAGCGCTCTAAGCGTCTTGTGGTAGTATATATTCTTTTTAATGTGTTTGGTGCGATTTTAGCCTGTACAGTTATATATTTTTTATATAATACAGTGGGCATCAAATTCTGGGATAAGGCATGTAACAGAGGTGATATAGCAAATATACATTTCCTTTTTAACTTTGTTACAAGTTTAATTTTCCTCCCTCTTTCTAAGCAGATGGAGAAGCTTTCCGGTTTAATAATTAAGGAGGATACAAAGCCTTCAGAGATTGAGCTTCAGAACTTAGACGACATGCTTCTTATAACACCGACCATTGCTCTTGAGCAGTGTAAAAAGGTTATAAGTCTTATGTCAGATGCAATTCTTGAAAACTATGATATTGCCACAGGTCTTATATGGAAATATGATGAAGAAAAGGTTGCAAAGCTTAATGAAAATGAATCCTTCATTGATAAATGTGAAACCACCCTTGCTGAATTTGTGGTAAAGATTAATTCAAAGCATATTAATCAGGATGAGCAATTTGTGGTTTCTGAGATACTTAACAGTACTAATGACTTTGAGAGAATGGGAGATTATTGTGTGAGTATTGCCTATGTGGCAAGTGATATTGATGCTAATGAAATCACCTTCTCAAGCCATGGAAGAGAGGAAATTGATTCAATAATACAGGCTGTTAGAGTAGCTATTACAACGACCTTTGATTCATTTTCCAAAAATGAGGAGGCTATAGCAGTGAGAGTTGAACCTCTTGCAGATGTTATAGATAATCTTCGTGAAATCATTAAGGAAAATCATGTGGAAAGACTTCAGGATGGAAGATGTGGAGTTAATGCAGGTGTAGCCCTTATAGATATGACTACAGCTTTTGAAAGAATTTCTTCACATGCCGCTAATATTGCCATGCACGTAGTAAAGAGAATTGAGCATGACAGTGAATTCGATGATATGCATGGTAGAACTAATGATAAGCATAGTGTGGAATATAAGGCTTTATATCAGTATTATGATAATAAATATGTATATAAAATAAGAGAAAAGAAATATACAGATAATTATAAAGTGAAGGGTTATCCTGAATTATCTGAGGAAAAATCCAAGGATGATAAAAAGGATAAGAAGCGCTTTTCTTCTAAGGATAAACATAATAAGGATTCAAAACATGATAAGGATTCAAAGCGCGATAAACATTTTAAGGATAAGGATGACAAGGAAAAGCAAAAAAAGCATAAAAAATAACAATTTTTCTTTGCAACTATACTATAATAATGTTAAAATTATAGCCAGGAATTGTATTTCTAAAAGGTTGGAAATACTATGTTGGCAATAAAAAATTATAAAGGAGGTGCCCGAGTTCGGGAAAAAACTATGAAGAAGTTTATTGAAGAATTTAAGGCTTTTGCCCTTAAGGGTAACGTAATGGACATGGCAGTCGGTGTTATCATCGGTGCTGCATTCGGTAACATTATTACTGCTTTTACTGATGACTTCATTAATCCGTTAATTGGATGTATCGGTGGAGCTGAGGTTGGTGGTAAGATTCATTTGATTGGTAGTCAGTATATCAATTACGGTCATTTTATTACAGCTGTTATTAATTTCCTAATTATGGCATTTGCTATATTTATGATGGTTAAGGCTGTTAATGCACTTAGTAATCTTGGTAAGAAGAAGGAAGAGGAAGCTCCTACAACTAAGAAGTGTGAATTTTGTAAGAGTGAGATTAACATTGAAGCTACCAGATGTCCATTCTGTACTGGTATTATTACAGAAGACCCTGAGGCTTAATTTATAAAATAATAACAAAAAAAACTGATTATTAGCATTTTTATAAATGCTAATAATCATTATGACGTAAGGAGAGAAAAATGGCACAATCTGTTATTATGCTTAACGGCATTGTAAAGAAGTATGGTCCAAAAACTGTCTTAAAAGGCGTCAATATGACTGTCAATAAGGGTGACATTTATGGACTGATTGGAAAAAATGGAGCTGGTAAAACTACTTTATTCAAGGTTTTACTTGGACTTTCAGATTTTCAGGATGGAAAGCTTTCCATTCTTGGCGCAAAAAATGAAAATGAGAACAGAAAGAACCGCAGAAAGATTGGTTTCTTCGTAGGAGCTAATTTCTTTGGTTATTTAAATGCGAGACAGAATCTTGATTATTACCGTAAGGTCAAGGGTATCAAGGATGTGAATGAAGTAGACAGAGTTCTTAAGATTGTAGGACTTGATACTGATGCTGCTAAGGCACCTGCTAAGAGATTCAGTCTTGGTATGAAGCAGAGACTTGGTATAGCAAATGCTCTTCTTGGTAATCCTGAGATTATTATCTTAGATGAGCCTACTAACGGACTTGATCCACAGGGTATCCATGATATAAGAGAGCTTATTGGTAAGTTAAATGAAAAATATGGTACAACTATTATTGTATCTTCACATATTCTTAGTGAGCTTGAAAATACAGCACACCGTTTTGGTATCGTTCATGAGGGCGTGCTCATGAGAGAGATGACCAGAGAAGACATGAAAAATGAATCAGGCTTATATTCTATAGAGGTTAGGGATGTAGACGGACCACGTGCAGCTGAGATATTAAAGGAAAATGGTATTAATGTCGTTAAGGCTTCAGGTAAGGCTAATTCCTTAGAGGACTTTTACTTTGAAATGATTGGAGGTGAAAAACACTAATTTATATTAGTGGAATTATTATGAGAAATACATATAGAGCAGATTTAGGACGTGTTTTAAGAAAACCTTCATTCATTATTATGAATATAATAAATATTATAATTATGCTTATTGCTGCAATTATAATTAAAACTGTTATGAAGGGCGATAGTAACATGTTTGCCGGTGCTTTTTCTATTATTGGAGATATGGTATTTACTTTATCCATAGGTATTCCAATTTTTACTACCATATTTGCAGATGATTTTAACAGTAAGGCTATGCAGGCTTCAATAGGTTTTGGACTTTCCAGAACAAAGCTTGTACTTTGTAGATTTATCGAGCTTGTGGTACTTTCATATCTTGTAATGTACGCATATGTGCTTATTATTACCTTAATAGGATGTATATTTGGATATGGTTCTGCTGCAGGGGATATGTTATTTGATTTCTTTAAGAATTTTTCAGGTTATTCCCTTGTTATAATTTGTTATGCTGCTATAGCAATGATTGCAGTATATGCACTTCAAAATGCTACCTTTGGTTTAGTAATTTATATATTACTTACTTCAAAGGTATTAGGTGGAATATTAGCAGGATTATCATTTGTACCATTCTTTGCTAAGCATAATATTAATCCAAGTGCAATTATAGCATCAGAAATAATAATAAAAATTCTTGGAGGCAAGGTTTTATACCTGATACCGCTTCTAATAGGATATGTAGTAGTTCCTTTATTTATAACTATTACGGTATTTAAGAAAAAAGAGCTGGATTTCTAATTATAATTATTTTGTTTCGTAATTATATAAGATATGGAACATTTAGTTAGAAATTAAAGGTCTAAAAAATAAATTTTAAATGAATTTAAAAATCCCGGACATAATATGATATGTACCCAGAATCCTGGACACATATTTATGAACTAGGCGGAACACATGGATGCTATCCTGTATTGTACAGGTGGCATCCATTTTGTTTTTGCCTGAATTCTTTTGTTATTATAGTAATCTATATACTCTTCAACGGCTTTTGAGAATTCTTCGAATGAAGAGAATTCTTTCTCG
>JAILGL010000101.1 GCA_024696825.1 Lachnospiraceae bacterium | reverse complement strand
CCCAACGGCATATTATACAGTCGTCACAGATTTCTTGTATAATCTCAGCAATCCTATGTAAAACATAGTCACCACAGTTATGACCATAGGTATCATTTACCTTCTTAAAGTCATCTATATCAAGAATCGCCATAAAACACTCTTCTTTTTTATTATTCATGCCTTCAAGAGACGCAAGTAAATAATGACGATTATATAGACCTGTAAGATTGTCTATCATGGCCATTTTTTCAAGCTTTTCCTCAGCACTGCTGGCAACGTAATAATACAAGCATACATAGATAATAACAACAAAAAATGAAGCCACTGAATTAAATACAATAAGTAAATCAATAGCACCTCTTGGAATATGATATAAAGGCTCATGTGTTCTTGCATATATGAACATAATCACATAACTGATAACATGAATAGCTATAATTGCAAACATAGGTAGCTGCTTATTTAACACCCTCTTATGGAGATAATTGTTATAGCTTATACATACCAGCATACCAAGGGCATAAAGCTGAAATTCCGGTTCTACTCCAAGACAAATGATACCTATTATCATCATGGCTAAAATTACTAAATAAATAATCAAAGTTGAAATCAGATATTGTTTATTTAAAATTAAAAATAAATTAGTAGAATTTATAACTAATTTGACATAGATAAGATATCTCATTAATGGCATATCATATATTATTCCCAATGTAAGGAAAAATACATCTGTGCATAATAAAAAAATTCCAAAAAACAATGTAATATACTTAATAAAAACAGTTTCATTGTATAATTTATCTATAGTTCTCACCTCATTTCTGCATATTACCTATGTATATAGGTGGGGTGATTTATAATCTTAAAATAACTCCACAGCCTTTGCACCAAATCGTTTTCCAAAAATATTAAAATAATCCTTATAATGTTCCATCCCATTATGACTTTCTTTATTATTATTGACACCAATAGGACCAAGATGAATGCATGGACCTCCACAGGCACCACCACTTGAATAACAAAGCATTCCTTTAACCATCTCAATGGTAAGAATATTCTGAATTACTGTATCTCCACCACCATGAGTAAACTGCTGTGTTGCAAATGCACCACCAAGCTTACCACCAAGCTCAAGATTTCCACTCTTATTGAGTAACCAGTCATGTAAATCGGGTGTCATTGCCGCCGCATAAGAAGGTGAACCTATAACAACACCTTTTGATTCCTTAACAAAATCTTCATCGATAGAATCTATTGAAAATGCTTTAGCTTCTACACCTTCAACCTCGTTCATACCTTCCACAATCCATTCACCAGCCTGCTTTGTATTACCTGTCTTTGAATCATAAATAACTGATAATTTCATATAATTAACCTCCAGTTAAGACAATTATAATTTAGTTTTCTGTCATACTTAGAAGTATTATACCACATACCAGATTAAAATCATATTCTTTATTTATATATTGTTTACGTAAAAAAAGCATTTATCATCATAGACGATAAATGCTTTTAATATCTAAAAAAATGTAGCAAAAACTAATTATAGATTTAATAATTCATTCTTTTTCTTATCAAACTCTTCCTGAGTAATAGCACCTGCATCAAGTAATTCTTTGTATTTCTTGATTTTTGTGATGTTATCATTCTCTAAATTAGATTTATATGATCCCATATTAGGGTTTCCCATCATATCATTTTCGCTTCTCGTGTTTCCACAAGCACATGTAGTAGTGTGATATGGATTTGCTCTGGAACATCTTTTACATACCCATCCACCTTCTCTTATAATTTGATCATTATTATTTATTGACTCATAAGGGCCTGAATTATATTGTCCCGTATTATACTGTCCCGTATTATACTGTCCTGTATTATACTGTCCCGAATTATATTGTCCTGAATTATTTCTTGGTTGTCTTACAGCAACTATAATAATACCAATAACTCCCAGGAAAAATCCCCAGGCAAAACCTCCCTCGTAACCTTTTTTCTCGTTAATTGACTTTGTAATTATTCCAAATACAACAGCTAAGATTGCACAAAAAATAATGTATCCAAAACCAATACCTGCAGCATAATCCGAATAGCCAGAATCATAATAACTCATAATAGCACCTCCTTAATATAGAAAAATTAATTATTTGATTATTAATAATTTATTTTATTCTATACCACAATCGGAAATATTATTTTGGATTTTTTTATTTTATAATATCTAACTCAATGCATTATCCTGGATATAATAACAGCCGCTAAGCCTCCCACAAATGCAATTATTCCGCTAGTTAAAAACATTTTATAATTTCTATAGACTCTGTGATAAAATTCATTAGAGGCATCATAAGTATTCTGATGCATATGATAATTAATCCCGCTTAAAGCAAGTAAAATAAGCGCTGCAACAAGAATAATTATACCTATAATTAACAATACATTTTTCATAACAGCCTCCTTTTAATAATCACAAACCCTGTTACGTCCCTCTGTTTTAGCCTGATATAATGCTTTATCCATACGTTCAAAAGCTTTATCAGTAGTATCATCTTTATTAATCTCTGTAATACCTATGCTACAGGTTATCTTACCTACTACTGGAAATTCACTTTCTTCAACTCTTTTTCTTAAGCCTTCAGAAATATCACGAGTTGCCTCTATATCCTTACCGTAAAGGACTATTACAAATTCCTCGCCACCCCAACGACCTAATACAATGTTTTCATTTTCAATATAATCACTGATAATATCCACGAAATATCTTAATGTATCATCGCCAACAGAATGTCCATGAGTATCATTAACACTTTTAAAATAATCCAAGTCAAGCATCATTAATGAAACTGTATCTTCAGATTTCTTTTTACTCGATATAGCATTAGTAATCTCAGTCTCAATTCTACCATGATTAAATATACCAGTAAGTGAATCTGTAAGAGCCATCTCTTCATATTTTGTAAGCTCATTAAATAATCTGACAGCATCTTCATGAATATTTTGAACCATATATACAAAACGATAATCATCTTCATTAGTTGTCTTAGCACGGCTGAAAATAAGCTTAACCCATATATATTTACCTTCCAGATTCTGCATAAGACAATCAAAGGATGAGGTTCGTCCAGGAGTAAAGTTTTTCTTGAGATACTCTGGATCTGTTCTCTCAAGGAATAATTCCTGATCATCCTCACCAATCATATTTACAATCATCATTCTCCAATCAGTATATGAAATATCAGAATGAATAGTATCATCAGACACCTCAGTAAGACTGATACTGCTTGTAGTATTCTGAACCAAATCTATATACATGGAAAACAGATAACTATTCTGAATAGTACTTATTTTATCATTAGTCATAAATTCCTGAATGTATTCGCTATTATCCAAATTATCCAATAAATAAACATATATATCATCACCAATTGGATAAACTGTCATTTGAATAATATATACTGTCGAATCATCATCAAATTTAAGCCTGATTTTTTTACTGAATTTACCATTATACTTACCAAAAGTAGGTATAAACACATGATAATTTTCTGTAATTCTTTTCTGAGATTCATTAAGATGAAACCAAAGATATTCAATTAAATCCTTATATTTACCCTCATCTTTTAAAAATCTGGCAAAAATCCCTTTTTTAATAAAAGTTCTATAAATGTCTTCTGATGCATCAACAATAAGAACTGCATCAACATTTTTACCAACTATATCAGATATTTTTTCTAAAGAATAATCATCTAATTTACTCATAAACATAAATCCCCTTTTTTAATTTGTAAATATATTATAACGTATTTTTTATTAATATTATAATACAAATAATCTATGTGTTTCGTCAACGTAAATGTTATTTCTCAATGCTTTTCTTTGCAGACAGCCTTCCATATGTTTCAGCTGCAAAAACATATATTAAAGTTCCTATTAGTATTTGAAATGGATATAAATACAAAAACTTCTCATCAATAAGAAGAGCAAGCACTGCTATAGCACCAGCCGGTGGTAAAAAAACCTTAAATGTAAATAATACTATCAAAATAAATAAACCTGTAAAGAATGCAGCAAAAAACAAAGGCATTTTTAGCATTTCACAAACAACAACTCTGGAAATAACACCTGAAACAGCACATAAAAAAACACAACCTGTAATTTTAAATATATTCTTTTTCCCTTTATTTAGAGGACTTGATAGCTCTGTAAACAGCACTAAAAGAGGTGGTGCCACCATAAAATTTAACTTTAAAACAAAACCTGTTATACAGAGAGCAAACATTACTATACATCTAAAAATATATACTTTTAATTCATCCTTTATATCATGCTCAACATATATATAATCTCTTTTTGTGGTAACACCCATTTTATCAGTTGATAATCGAATAACAATTACTGATAAAGTAAGTAAAAAAGCCGCTATTATGTAAACCGGACTTTTAGTACCCAGCATAACAGGTAAAACTATAGCAGAAATCATTGGTGCAAATGTAGTTTTAGAAATAAAATGTAATCCATTTGAATCACATTCAGAAATAAAAAATGCCAACAGCCAAAAGCTGTCGGCAAAATTTCTATTCACTAATCTTTGTTACTTTAAAATCTAAATTTTCAATAGTTTCTTTAATTAATGATTCAGGTGTGTCATCGTAAACATAAACCTTCGCGGTATTCCTTGAAAGCTTAACCTTTCCTACAACGCCTTCAATCTCATTTAAATGCTTTTCAACCCTGTTTTTGCAATTATCACAATGCATTCCCTCAATAATAACGGTATAAACCTTCTTAGGAGTACCTTTAATCTTCTTTTTAGGGACTTTCTCCTTAGGACCACCGCAACAGGACCCCTCACCCTTCATATGAGTAATAGTGCTTTTAATAGCTGGAATAAGAATAATTAACAATACTGCGACTATAATTAAATCCTGTGGTTTCATATTCTGCCTCCTGTTCTAGTAAAATTTTTCTAAAACAATTCAGGCAATCAGGAAAAACCCGATTGCCCGAATCATAAAAAAAATTAAAATATATAGGTATTTGCTATTTATCAGATTTGATTTTAAATCGCTCAGGATCAACTGATGAACACTCTTTACCAAGCATTGCCTTCTGGCACTTACCTGCATTAGGACAACCGATACATCTGGTTCCCTTCTTTTTTTCTTTATAAATGTAGACACAGGCTGCTCCGACAATTCCTATAATTACCACAGTTGCGATAATATTGGTTATAATCGTCATCATAAAAATCACCTCTCGATTTATACAAAATCAAATTTAACAATTACATTTAATTATATACTAATTAACTCTCAGCCTTTAACTTATACTCAGCTAACATCTTAACACGGTTTGCTCTAATAAGATAAGCGATAACTAAAGCAAATACAACGATAAAGATTAATCCTGGTACAAAGCCTGCACCAAGTGCACCTGTTGTAATAAGTGTACCAATCTGATATACAAGATATCCAACGATAAAGCCTGTTGATAACTGAAGTCCTATAGCACCCCATAACCACTTAGCTGATTTCATCTCTGAATTCATAGCACCAAGAGCCGCGAAGCAAGGTGGTGTATAAAGGTTAAACATAAGATATGCAAGAGCTGCAACCTTTGTAATACCCATAACTGTTGCAACCTCTGTGCTACCGCCTGTTAATGCAAGTTCATCAGTATCGATGAAGTTTGTAAGTGCGAAACATGTTGCGATAGTACCAACTACATTTTCCTTTGCGATAAATCCTGTAACTGCCGCTGCAGCAAGCTGCCATGAAGCAACACCG
Source organism: Lachnospiraceae bacterium (assembly GCA_024696825.1). Lineage (GTDB taxonomy): Bacteria > Bacillota > Clostridia > Lachnospirales > Lachnospiraceae > JAEEJA01. The sequence continues at coordinate 3,088 of JAILGL010000101.1, read as the reverse complement.
ATAACAGGAATAAGTAAAATAGCAAATGGATGTGCAATACCGGCAAGAATTGATGTGCTTTCAGCACCCTCTTCTATAGCCTGGAACTTCCAGTTAAATGTCTGCATAATCTGTACTACAGTATTACATACAAGAATAATTGTACCAGCCTTGATAATGTAAGCCTTACCTCTTTCAAGCATTGACTTAATAGCAAATAAAAGGCTTGGAGCTTTATACTCAGGAAGCTCGATAATGAAGAATGACTTTCTATACTTCATACCTGTAATAGCCTTGATTAAAAGTGCTCCTAAAAGAATTAATAAAATACCTACCATGTAGCAAATAAAGCTTATCCACTTTGACTTAGGGAAGAAAACACCTGCAAATAAAGCGATTACAGGAAGCTTAGCTCCACAAGGCATAAATGTTGCTAACATAGCTGTTGAACGTCTTTCACGCTCATTTCTAATAGTACGGCAAGCCATGATTGCAGGGATTCCGCAACCTGTTCCTATAATCATAGGAATAACTGACTTTCCTGAAAGACCAACTCTCTTAAAAATAGGATCTAAGACTACTGTTGCTCTTGACATATAACCGCAATCCTCAAGTAATGCGATTAAGAAGTACATAACCATAACGAGTGGCAAGAAACCAACAACGGCACCAACACCACCGATAATACCATCAACAAGTAATGCATAGAGTAATGGATTTGCACCAGACATCTTATCGCCTACAAAGCCCTGGAATGTCTCAATCCAGCCAACTAAGATATCAGCTAACCATGTACCAACTGTGGTTTGTGAAATATAAAATACTAACCACATAATACCAGCAAATATAATAAGTCCTGCGATAGGATTTGTTACAACTGCATCAATCTTATCACCAAATGTCTTATCTTTAGTAAGAACCTTACGCTCCTCAACCTCTTTAACGATTCCATTTACGAAATCAAAACGCTTTCTATCTGAAGCTTCAACTTCTTCCTTACTACTAAGGTCAACCTTACCTTCATCATAAGGCGCCTTCTGTCCTGCTCCCTCAAGAGCTACAACAGCATTGATAACATCCTTAAGTCCTTCATCAGTAGTTGAAACTGTCTCAATAACAGGACAACCAAGCTTTTCTGAGAGCTTTGCCTCATCAATCTTAGTTTCCTTCTTCTCATTGATGTCACTCTTATTTAAAGCAACAACAACAGGAATACCAAGCTCTAAAAGCTGAGTTGTAAAGAATAAGCTTCTACTTAAGTTTGTAGCATCTACGATGTTAATAATAGCATCAGGATGCTCGTTCTTCACATAACCACTGGTAATACTTTCTTCAGAGGTGAATGGTGACATTGAATATGCACCTGGAAGGTCTACAGCAATAAGCTCCTTACCTGTTTCATTGTAATTCTTCTTAATAGGACTTTCTTTCTTGTCCACAGTAACACCGGCCCAGTTACCAATTTTTTCACTTCTGCCGGTAAGCGCATTGTACATAGTAGTTTTACCACTATTAGGGTTTCCCGTAAGCGCGATTCTCATAGTAATTCCTCCTTGTCTTTGTTAGTAGTCGCTAACTTAACCACAATTTTTTTGTCTGTCCCAAGACAGACAAAACGCTTTATATCTCAATAGCTGTAGCAAGCTCTGGATCAATGTTATAACGTGCATCCTTAATAGATACAACAAGATTTCTTTTCTTTGAAACCACAGTAATACTCTCACCACTATAGCAACCTAAAGAAAAAAGAAAACTTTCCATCTCCTCATCACCTTCAGTGTTAACAGCTTTGATAATATAATCCTTACCTAATTCAGCATCGTTTAAGTTCATAATAATATTTCCTTTCAAGTCTAAAACAGATTTTTATCATGTTATTATGTTAGCACTTAAGTAAGCTCTTGTTAGCTCTTGTTAGCATCAGTTAACTTTTGTTAACATACCCTAACAATTCTATAATACTTAATTTTTGAAAAAAGTCAATATATTTTTTGAAATTTTTATCATTTTAATTCATTTTTATAATAATGTTTTATCAAAATCCTTTTTGATATCTCCGACTCCATCACAGTTATCAAGCATTATTTCTTAACACATTTTCCAATTCTGAGATATCATTTGCTGCTTAACCATATTACTATATACGCCATCCTTAGCACTAAGTTCTTTAGGAGTACCCTCTTCAGCAACTACACCATCCTTTAAAACTACTATATGATCTGCATTTGCTATGGTTCTCATTCTATGAGCTATTATAAGTACTGTTTTATTTTTTATAAGTTTAGATAATGCTTCCTGAATTGCAGTTTCATTTTCAGCATCAAGAGAAGCTGTAGCTTCATCAAGAAGTATAATAGGTGCATCCTTTAGGAAAGCTCTGGCAATAGATATTCTCTGTCTCTCACCACCTGAAAGTTCACTACCATTTTCACCTATATCAGTGTTATAGCCCTCCGGTAACAGATTTACAAATTCATCACAATTTGCAAGCTTTGCAGCTTGAATAACCTCTTCATCCGTAGCATCCTTCTTACCTAATCTAATATTTTCCATAACTGAAGTATTAAATAAAACTACCTCCTGGAAAACTATGGAATAATTTGATAAAAGTGCTTCCGGATCTGTTTTTCCAATATCCATACCACCTAAAGTGATTCTTCCCTTATCAATATCCCAGAATCTGGATGCAAGTCTTGATACTGTTGTCTTTCCTCCACCAGATGGTCCTATAAGAGCTGTAACCTCACCCTGCTTTGCTACAAAGCTTACATTATCAAGAACCTGTTCACCATCTGAATAAGAGAAACCAACCTCATCAAATTCTATATCATAACCATTATTAGTGAGCTTTGTTTCACCAGTCTGCACTTTATGAGACATTACTTCATCCAGTCTTTCACATTGAATACCACAGGCTATTATTGCAGCAAAATTCTGTAATGTAATCTGCATAGGATCGTAAAGCCTTGATACAACCATTAAAAACATAAAGAAAGTAAGCAGATTAATATCTCCATTTATAAATAAAACTCCACCCGCAAAGGCTGTTGTTCCTATACCAACCTTTAAAATAACAGCTGCCAGATTCACATAAACAGCAAGTTTAAGC
>JAILGL010000086.1 GCA_024696825.1 Lachnospiraceae bacterium | reverse complement strand
CTGTAAACTCTCAACTGTACCCTCTGTAACTAAACCAACCTCAACATTTGAGATCATTTCAGCTCTTCTAGCATCTGCCTGTTCTCTTAAATACTCTCTTGCTGATAGAACAAGTTTATTATTCTCTTCATCAGCATTTATTACCCTTACTTTGAAAGTCTTTCCAACAAAACTATCAAGATCTGACTCTTCTACATAATTCAAATCTAGTTTAGAAGCCGGTATAAATCCTCTGATTCCCTCAAGAAAAGCTACACACCCACTCTTTACAGCCTCTGATACCTTTACGTCAATATAGGTTTCATCTTCCATATACTGCTTGAGCTTATCCCATGCAAGTACCTGATTTGCTTCTCTCTTAGATAAAAGAATATTTCCATTACCATCATCTGTACTAATTACAGTTGCAGATATTTCATCTCCAACCTGTATATCCTTATGAATAGAAAACTTTGGATCATCACTTAAGTCTTCAGCCTTTATAATACCCTGAGTATAATATTTAAGGTCAAGTGTTACTTCTGTATCGGATACATCTATTACTGTACCTTCAAGAATATCTCCTTCCTTAACCTTTCTAAAAGATCTCTCAATCTCGTCTTTAAAGTCATTCATTGTCTCTTCTGGCATAACAACCTCCCCAAAAACTTATAATTAATCTAGTTCCTGCCACTTAGCTTCATGCTTATCAAGCTCAGCCATATCTATGTCATACCCAAGTTCAGATATATATATATTAACGAGTGGCAATAGCTCTTCCCTATTATATACCTTAATGCCTTCCTTTTCACAAGTCTCAATAAATTTTGTATCTAATGAAGGATCGCTGTCATCTGAATATAGTGTATAGTATTTATCCGATCCCCATTCTGCGACTGAAATATAAGAATAATTTCCTTCGTCATACATATCTGCAAAAAGCGCAAAGGCCCTATGATCATCACCCATATACTCAGCTTCATATGCCCCAGCTAATGTTTCATTAAAAAGAACTTCCATCTTGCCTTCAGCGTTAACAATATATGTTACATTATCAATAATGTTTGCATTATTTCTTCCTAATGGTTGTGAATTATAGGATATAATTCCGTTATTGCCCACATAGCTATAGGTATATTCATCTGTCATAGTATCATTGTATGATACTAAATGAACTTCTTCATTCTTTTCTGCGAAGAACAAAAGACAATTATTTTCATCCGGATAGTTGGGATTATCGGCAACTCTTACAATCAGAATAGGTTCAGAAGACTCTTCATATAAGAACATATACGAGAGTACCATTTCATCTCCCCATCCACTATTTCTGATACCCTCCTTGATTTGTTCAATTGATATGTTATCACCCACGACATAATCAAAAAAATGGTCACCATCATACGAATCAATTGATATATCAACATCACTTACAGCTTCGACCTTATCTCCTTCAACTCCTAAAAATCCCTTTAATAGTTCGATATTGGCCACTTCCACTGAACTATCTGCTATTGAAATTTCTGTGGATTCTTCAGATTCATCTGTAACATTTTCCTCTTGTAAATGGAATTCTCTTCCATTGGATTCCTGTGGAATATTTTGCTGTACATTATTTCCACATCCAACAAGAATCGTACCTGCAACTAATACTAATGCTAACTTTCTCTTCATAACATCTCCTCAATTTAACTTTAATATTATAACAATTCATAAATATAGATAAGTTGCACCTGAAGCTTATCTATTTATCTACCTGTAATTGAATAGGCCAACTCCTACTCAATTTTGCAAAAAAAAAATCTGTAAGCTTGTAGCTTACAGATTCTTAAGAGGTGACAGGCGGATTTGAACCGCCGCTCGAGGTGTTGCAGACCTGTGCCTTACCGCTTGGCTATGTCACCATACGTAATGACTCCGACGAGAATCGAACTCGTGTTACCGCCGTGAAAGGGCGATGTCTTGACCGCTTGACCACGGAGCCCTTTTATAAGTTGCCGTGTTCTTCACGACTATGTTATCGTACATGACTCACTGTTACCTTGTCAAGTACTTTAGCTCCCCCTGTCGGACTCGAACCAACGACACTTCGGTTAACAGCCGAATGCTCTACCGACTGAGCTAAGGAGGATTATTAAAGATACCATATATACAAAATACCATGCATCTGGCATGGTCTCTTGTCTTGTACCTTCAAAACCGAACACTGATATCTAAATCCATTACCCTATCTATACTGCTTATTCTTGGATAAGCCCTCGACCTATTAGTACACATCAGCTGAACACGTTAC
>JAILGL010000058.1 GCA_024696825.1 Lachnospiraceae bacterium | reverse complement strand
GCATTTATCAGTGTATTAACCTCATCTGCAGCTTCTATATCAGCTGCTTCTGCTTCTAATTCTTCATAGCTTGTTCTTGCAGCTGTTAATGTCGCATAATTAGTAACTAAAGCCTTCTGTGTATCTGTAAGTGCAGCATATGCTTCCTCTGCTGCTACAATTGCATCTTCACTGTCCGGGTATGCTACTGTTCCAATTGCATTTATTAAATCAATAACTGCATCTGCAGCATCCTGATCAGTAACCACTTCCTCTTCTTCACCGCCATTTACATCACTAACCTCTATGGTTACTGAAACTGTATTGGTAGAACTAAGACTCACATTGTTAAATGCATATGCATAAGTTCCTACCTGATAGGTAGTAGTAAATAGAGAAGTAACATTATTCCATGCATTTATAAATCCGAAGTCAATTTTAGGTCTTGCAAACTCTGCATCCGTAGTTATTGTCTTATCATATGTAAATGTATCTGTTGTATATAAGCTATTGATTGGACAGTTTGTACCGTTAATGGTACATGACTTTAAGGTTATTACACATGAGTCAAATGCAGAATACTTTGTGGTACTATCCATATTAACATCCTTCACATAAAATGAAGCTATATTACTCAAAGCAGTCTGACTTGCTGTAAGTTCAAATGTATAAGTTCCGCCGCTTGATGAAATAACTTCGGTTCCACTACTTGCGGTTGACCAGTCTGAACTGTTCATAAGGTATACCTGAAGCTTAACCTCACTTGCAGCCTCAACTGTAACCTCACAGGTAGCCTTATTACCATTAGCTGTTTTTGCAGTTATGGTACAACTACCGACTGCTACAGGAGTTATGGTTCCATCGTAAACCTTAGCAACATCAATATCAGAACTTGTCCAGGTAACTGTATCGGTACTGGTTGATGGTGTAAGGCTTGCTGTAAGAGTTTCTGTCTCACCTATTTTGATAGTAAGACTTGATTTATTTAAAGATATATCAGTAGAAGTACAGCTGCTTGCAGCATTGTATACTTCCATAATAGAATCAATTATTTCCTGTCCGCTTGTAGTAGCTGCTAATGTATATCTGTCAAATAATCCAAACTGATCTCCATTAGAGTTTCCATGACCATTATTATCCCATGCTACAGGTATGCATCCCTTTGCATAAGCCTGCTGACAGAGAGTTTTATAATAATCCTTACGACAGGTAAGATTTTTACTGTCACTACTTGAAGAATCAGTAGCACCATACTCACCTATAACTACAGGATATCCCTTTGTAACAAATGTGCTATAGAGCTTGTCAAACTGACCTGACATATAGGATTTATCACCCCAGGAAGCATAGTTAGAAGTAGCATTATCTCCCCACTGTGTAGCTGTACCTGCACCTGCAAACTCCCAAGGATCATAGTAATGAACAGAAATCATAATTCTATTCTCACTAATGGATGAATCCCTATAATTATCTGTAGGTAATGAAAATCCATAATCCCCTACTGTATAGTCAATGTTAGTATTCCATCCAGGAATAAGTAACCATCTTTTAGCATTATTAGAGCCTGTTTGTCTAACAGTATCTACAAATATCTGATTGTACGCATTAATGTTGGAATAATATGTTGTATTGGGAGTATTATAACTTCCGTCAAACTCCTCATTCATAGATTCAAAAATAAGATGTTCATCATAATCCTTGAACTTGGTAGCAATCTGCTTCCAGCAGTCAGCATATTTTTTCTTAATGGTGGTTTGATCTGAACTATTACAAAGTAACCAGCCTCCGGTTATTGTAGTATAGCCATCACCATGCATATTGATAATTGCATACATATCATTATTAACACAGTAATCAACTACTTCCTGGACTCTGTCAAGCCAGTCAGAATTAATCTCATAATTTCCTGTTGAAGAATTATATGTAATCATAGAAAGATATGAAACAGGAATTCTTATAGTTTTAAAACCTGCACTCTTAACTAACTTAATAAGATTCTCAGATACTAAAGGGTTACCCCATACTGTCTCGGAAGGTGTTCCATTACTATTAGCCTCTAACTGGTTACCCAGGTTCCATCCGGCTCCCATAGCTTCAACGATAGCCTCCTGATTGAGGTCTGTAAACGTAGCGGCCTCTGCCTTCTTAGTTTCCTTAGTAACTCCAAATGCACTTACTGAAGTTACTACGAGTGCAAGACTTAATAAAAAAGACAGCACTCTCCTCAAACGCTTTTCCATAAAAAATAGCCTCCTCTAAAATTGTTTTTTGCCGATAATATCGACATTATTTCTAAGCATTTTTTACGACTTTTAATTCCAGTAAAACCCCTAATGCTTTTCCGTAAAATATGCTTAGACCCCAACGTATTTTATTATAGCATAAATATTATACTAGTCAATTTAAAAACAATGATTTCATGTAAAATCTTTATATATTTTCTATTAATTTTTTTACTATTTTTCCACTCATTTTTCACTTTAATTTCATCCCCTGTTTTTACAAGCTCTTTACAAAGATTTTTCCAAAATATTTCTATGCAAAAAAATGAATTGGTGCTACAATATTTATATCAATTGAAAGGTACGCGTGTCATATGAGATATACAACTTTTGCAGCCATTGATGTTGGTTCCCACGAAGTCTCCATGAAGATTTTTGAGATTTCCAAAAAGAACGGCATTAAGCTACTTGACTATGTACATCATACAACCTTACTTGGACTTGAAACCTATTCTACAGGAAGAATCGGATACCCTTCCTTAGATAAGCTTTGCAATATCCTAAATCAGTTTAAGGAAAAATTTAAGGAGTATGGTGTAGAGGATTATAGTATTGCCGGAACCAGCGCCATAAGAGAGGCTTCTAATAATATTATTTTTATAGATCAGGTAAAGAAAAGAACAGGATTTACAATTAAGATTTTATCTAATTCCGAGCAGAGATTTTTATGCTATAAATCCATTGCTCTTACAGAGAATGAGTTCCATAAGCTTATTAAAAAGGGAACTCTTTTAGTGGATGTCAGCGGCGGAAGTATGCAGCTTTCACTCTTTGATAAATCACGTCTTATAACTACTCAGAATATTAAGCTTGGTTCTCTTAGAATACAGGAAGCACTTAACAGTATGGAGAGCCGCACTGACAATTATAAAAATCTGGTACATGAATATATATTTAATGATATACATTCATTTTCAAAGCATTATCTGAAAAATTACGATATCAAAAATATTATTGCAGTAGGTAATCAGCTTAGTTCATTTATCAAATATCTAAGTACACATAACTTTGGAAATGTTATGCCAAATGATGCCAGAATCAGCAAAAAGGAAAGTATTACCAAAAAGGAATATAAGGAGTTTTACGAAACCATAAGCGCTACAAGCACCAGAAAGCTTATGTATGAATTGGACACCTCCTATGAGCAGGCTTCTCTCCTGCTTCCTACCTCTATGATATATCAGACCATATTTAGCGAGACTCAGGCTGATAATATGTGGCTTTCTGACATTACATTGTCAGACGGTATGGCTGCAGAATATGCTGAGGATAAGCTTGGATTTATACCGGCTCATTCCTTTAATGACGACATTCTTACAACGGCCAGAAACTTAGCTGACCGCTACGAATGCAACAATCATCATTCTGCAAATGTAGAGGAAAATTCTTTGAAAATATTTGATTTTCTAAGCCGCGATAACAGCTTCCATTCCAAGGACAGATTGTTATTACAGATTTCTGAGATTCTGCATAACTGCGGAAGCTATATAAATATGAATGAGATAGGTGAAAACTCCTATAAGATAGTAATGTCTTCGGAGATAATCGGTCTTTCCCACAAGGAAAGAATGATAGTTGCCTATGTGGTTCGCTATAATAACAGCACCTTCCCTGGATATACAGAGACAGAATCATTTTTAAGTAAAAATGATTATATAAGAATTGCAAAGCTTAGCGCCATTCTTAATCTGGCAGATTCCATGGATAAGAGCCATAAGCAGAAATTTAAGGATATTAATATAGAGATAAGAGACGGTAAGCTTTATATAATCGGCGACACCCTGGAGGATATAACCTTAGAGCAGGGCTTCTTCAATATGCGCGCTTCATTTTTTGAGGAGGTTTACGGTATGAAGCCTGAACTCAGGCAGAAAAAAACCTATAAAATTAACGAGGAAAACGATTAATTTTTTACAGCCTGATAAAGCTATAATAAATATAAATGTAACTAATAACATTTCACGATTGGAGACAATAAATGGCAGATAAATTCACTAATTCCAAATATTATTACAACCGAGAATTAAGCTGGATAAGGTTTAATTATCGTGTACTTACGGAGGCTCAGGATGAAAGAATCCCCCTCCTTTCCAGATTCAAATTTTTAAGTATTACGGCATCTAATCTGGATGAATTTTTCATGGTCAGAGTCGCATCCTTAAAGGATATGATTCATGCAGGATATAAGAAAAGGGATATCTCAGGTCTTACTCCTGCCCTTCAGATAAAGGCTATCTCGGGTAGTACTCACGCCCTCATTAATGAGCAGTATGAGACCTACCACAACCTGACAAAAAGCCTTAAAAAAACAGGTATTAATCTCATAACTCATCATGAGGATTTGTCGGGTAAACAGCTTGAATATGTAGACAATTATTTTATGACTAATATATATCCTGTGCTTACTCCTATGGCAGTGGATTCTTCCAGACCGTTTCCATTAATCAGGAATAAATCCTTAAATATCTGTGCTCTTCTTAAGCCTAAGAAAAGCAGTACAGAAGGTAAGGATGAAAGCTTCAGAGATCTTTACATAAGTAATAAATCCAAGAAGAAATCCTCCAAGCTTCCTAAGGGCGTTGAGTTTGCCACTGTTCAGGTACCGGCGGGCATGGCAAGACTTGTGGAGATTCCAACCTTGGCAACTACCAAGGAAAGCTCTAAGTCTGCTAATAAGGACGAGAATGCATCTGTAGAGCAGAAGCTTCGCCGTGAGGCAAAGCTCACTAAGAAAAAGACATTTATCACTCTTGAGCAGATAATTGAGAGAAATATAGATAAGCTATTTATAAACAATGAGGTTATCTGTGCATTTCCATACAGACTTATGAGAAATGCTGACCTTACCATAGAGGAAGAGGATGCAGCTGACCTTCTTATCGAGATTGAAAAACAGATTAAGAAAAGACAATGGGGCGAGGTTATTAAGCTTGAAATCGAGAAAGATATGGATCCGATTTTAAAGGATCTTCTTTCCTCCGAATTTGCCATCGACACCTCTGATGTCTATGAAATAAACGGACCACTGGATCTTACATTTCTTATGAAGGTTGCCAACCTAGAGGGCTATGACAACTTACGCGCTGAGGAGCTTCCTCCACAGCCAGCCAGATATTTAAATGTAAATGACAGCATTTTCCATCAGATAAGAATGCATGATATCTTACTTCATCATCCTTTTGAAACCTTTGATCCTGTAGTTGCATTTATTAAAAGAGCATCCAGGGATGACAAGGTTCTTGCCATAAAACAGACTCTTTACAGAGTAAGCTCTAACTCCCCTATTATCGCTTCCCTGGCTGAAGCCGCACAGAATGGTAAACAGGTTACAGTTTTAGTTGAGCTTAAGGCAAGATTTGACGAGGAAAATAATATTATCTGGGCAAGAAAACTAGAGCAGGCAGGTTGCCACGTGCTTTACGGTTTAGTCGGTCTTAAGACCCATAGTAAGATTACTCTGGTTGTAAGAAAAGAGGATGACGGTATAAGAAGATATGTGCATCTTGGAACCGGTAACTATAACGACAGCACTGCCAAGCAGTATACAGACCTTGGACTCCTTACCTGTAATAAGCTTATTGGCGAGGATGCAACCGCTGTATTTAACATGCTTTCAGGTTATTCTGAGCCTGCTGTCTGGAACAAGCTTTCCATCGCACCTATCTGGCTTAGAGATAAATTTTATTCTCTTATTCAAAGGGAGATTGAATCCGCAAACCGCGGTGAAGAGGCTTCCATAACAGCCAAAATGAATTCTCTCTGCGACCTTGGAATTATAGCAGAGCTATATAGAGCAAGTGCTGCAGGAGTTAAGATAAAGCTTCTCATAAGAGGAATATGCTGTTTAAAGGTTGGTATTCCTGGAATTAGCGAGAATATAGAGGTTCGCTCCATAGTAGGAACATTTTTGGAGCACAGTAGAATTTTCAAATTCCACAACAGCGGCAATGAAGAAATATATCTTGCCAGTGCAGACTGGATGCCTAGAAACTTAGATAAACGTATAGAGATAATGTTTCCTATAGAGGATACAACTCTGAAGGATGAGATCAATAATATATTAAAGCTTGAGTTTGAAGACAATGTCAAAGCTCATGAATTGCAGGCTGACGGCTCCTACAAGAAGCTTTATCCAAAGTCAGAAAAGACCGGAATAAACTCCCAGTTAGAGCTCTATAAGCTTGCAGAAAAAAATTC
>JAILGL010000057.1 GCA_024696825.1 Lachnospiraceae bacterium | reverse complement strand
ATAGAAAAAGAACTTGAAGCTTTTATTTTTAATAATATAAATATTTAATATAAACTATAATTTATATCTTATACATTTAAAATACTCTCAACAGTCTTCTGCATATCAGCTGTCTCACATACGATATCATGAAGTACTTCTGCATCCTTAAGACCCTTAACAGCATTTGGTATAGGCATACCTGAAACCTCTTCAAGCTTGTCTATAAGAAGGAAATCATCCTCTCCTACATATTTATCATCTATAGCTCCCATTACTGAGGTAGCAAACTTATAAGGACTTGCAGTAGATGCTATAACAGAAACTGTCTCATCTCCTGTCTTCTCTCTATAAGCACGATAAACACTTGAAGCCACAGCTGTATGAGTATCCATTACATAAGAATTTTCAGTATAAACCTTCTTAATCTCAGCTAAGGTATCAGCCTCGCTTGCATAACCGCCTACAAAGCCCTCTAACTGAGCCTTCATATCCTCTGTAATCTCATACTTACCATCTGTAGTAAGAGCCTCCATAAAGGCCTTATTCTTATCAGAATCTTCACCTGCAATAAGATAGATAAGTCTCTCAAGATTACTTGAAATAAGAATATCCATGGAAGGTGATTTTGTAAGAATAAACTCTCTGTTTCTATCATAAACTCCTGTTTCGAAGAAGTCGAAAAGCACCTTATTCTCATTAGAAGCACAGATAAGCTTATTAACAGGGATTCCCATATTCTTAGCAAAATATGCTGCAAGAATATTTCCAAAGTTACCTGTAGGAACTACGAAGTTAACCTTATCTCCTTCTTTAATCTCACCATTCTTTAAAAGTCTTGAATAAGCATATACATAATAAACAACCTGTGGAATAAGTCTTCCGATATTTATGGAGTTAGCAGATGAGAATCTGTAGCCCTTACTTGAAAGCTTAGCTGCAAGCTCTTTATTATTAAACATATTCTTAACACCGGTCTGAGCATCATCGAAGTTACCTGTAATACCAACAACCTTACAGTTATCACCCTTCTGTGTAACCATCTGTTTTTCCTGAACCTTGGATACACCACCCTTAGGGTAGAATACGATAATTCCAGTTCCCTCTACATCAGCAAAGCCTGCAAGTGCAGCCTTTCCGGTATCTCCAGAGGTAGCTGTAAGAATGATAATCTTATCTGTAATATTATTTTTCTTAGCTGAAGTAGTAAGTAAATGTGGAAGTATGGATAAAGCCATATCCTTAAATGCTATGGTAGCTCCATGATAAAGCTCTAAATAGCTTGCATTTCCTACCTTCTTAAGCTCTGTAATATTCTCAGTATCAAACTTAGCATCATAGGCATTATTAATACAATTCTTAAGCTCTTCCTCAGTGAAATCAGTAAAGAAAAGCTTCATAACCTCATAGGCTGTCTCCTGATAACTAAGCTTTGCAAAATCACCTAAAGGTAAAGTAAGCTTTGGTACACTTTCAGGCACGAATAAACCACCGTCATCTGATAAGCCCTTTAATATTGCTTCTGATGCAGTAACCTTTTTACTGCTGTCTCTGGTACTCTTATACATTAAATTCATAACTTTGTCTTCCCTTAATAAATTATAGTATTTTATTTAAAATGTAATTAAATACATTTATAAATCATAATTATTTAACCTTAACTGTAGTCTTAGCGCTCTTACCACCGGCTGTAACTGTAATAACTGATTTACCCTTCTTTACAGCCTTGACTTTAACAACATATTTAGTCTTGCTAAGAGATTTTTTCTTAATCTTAACCTTCTTAGCCACGCTTGACTTAACTGAAACAGTATCGCTAACCTTATATTTATTATTGCCACCCTTAACTACAAATGTAAGCTTAGCAGTCTTACCCTTTTTAACCTTAACAGTTTTCTTCTTAGCTGTAACCTTTGTAGTAGCATTTTTAATAGTTACCTTAATAACCTTTTTCTCACTGCCGGAAGTAAGAGTAACACTTGTAGATGCACCCTTAGGAGCAGTAGCTGCAGTTGTTATGGTAATATTTTTCTCATCAATTGTAACACCACTTACAACACTTGTATCAAAGCCTGTAGCTGTTATAGGATAATAACCTGTTGCAGTATCTGTTTTACTAATTGAATAGGTAACAGCCTTAGATACATTCTGATTTAATAAAAGAGAGGTAGAACCCACCTTAAATGAACCTGCAACTGTTCCATAATCAGGAGCTGCTATAGTTACATTTACAGTAGCTATAACAATATTAGCACCTGTCTTTAAATTAGTTCTGTTAACATATAATGAAAATGTTCTTGCTTCAGCATCCTTCTTAACTGTAAATCTAAGCTTTGTCTCAAAGCTAACAGACTTACCTGATGTAATTTCAGTATATGTAAGATAAGGATCTTCAATTCCTGTATAAGCAGTATCTGATGAAGTAACAGTTAATATCTCATCTTCAAGATAAAAGTCACTACTATCCTCAGAAACTGTTGGAAGATCTAAAAGCACCGAAGCTCCAACGCTCTCAGCTCCAGAAGCCTTAATAGAAACACTTCCTGTAAAAGGTGTAGTACCGGCAGAAGCCTTAACACCACTAACATTAATTCCTGTAACCACCAATGCAAGAACCATAAAACTTACAAATACATTTTTAATCTTTTTAATTTGTTTCATAAAATACCTCCAATTTTTTAATATATATAACTCAGTCAATACTCAAGATCTAACTGAGAAAAAGTACTAAATAGAATTAGATATCTAAAACATCAGACATGTCGTAAAGACCTGCCCCCTTGCCCTTAATAAACTTAGCAGCAACTACTGCACCCTTGGCAAATACAGCCTTAGAGTAAGCAGTATGGCTAAAGGTAATAACCTCGTCAGTTCCTGCAAAAATAACATCATGATCACCAACAATGGTTCCACCTCTAACAGCAGATATACCAAGCTCTTTTTTATCTCTCGCCTGACTAACCTTAGATCTGTCATAAACATAATTAAATCTGTTATCAGATGCTTCATTAACCGCATCAGCAAGTGCAAGTGCTGTACCTGAAGGTGCATCCTTCTTAAGATTATGGTGCTTCTCAACTATCTCTACATCATAGCCCTCATTAACAAGCTTTTTAGCAGCAGTTTTAAGAAGCTTCATAAGAAGGTTAATACCTACTGACATATTAGCAGAACGAACTACTGCAACCTCTTTACTGGCTGCATTAATCTGCTCCACCTGCTCCTCAGTATAACCTGTGGAACACTCAATAAGAGGAACCTTTTTCTCCTTAGCATAAGTAAGTACACTATCAAGTACCTTAGGTGAAGAAAAGTCGATAATTGCATCAGCATCTTCCTTAACCTCACTAATATTAGCATAAACAGGATATGAATTCTTTTTCTCAGTGAAAATATCCACACCTGCTACAATTCTTGAATCACTGTCTTCTTCAACGATAGATGAAATCATCTGTCCCATATGGCCATTACAACCAACCATAATTATATTTGTCATTTGATAAATCTCCAATCTATTTACATTTAATTACATTTTCTAAATCTAATAAATTTAAAATGAATAATTAAACGCACTTAATTCCCATCTCTTCCATACAAGCCTTAAGAACTGCCTTGTTCTCATCCTCCATCTCTGTAAGAGGAAGTCTTAATGAACCTGCATTAAATCCCATAAGATTAACTGCAGCCTTAACAGGAATAGGATTAACCTCTGAGAATAAAGCCTTAATAAGAGGAATATACTTAATCTGAAGCTCAGCAGCTCCCTTAACATCCCCTTCAATAACCTTCATAACCATATCATGAGTATCCTTAGGAGCTACATGTGAAAGAACTGAGATAACACCCTTTCCACCAAGTGCTACGATAGGAACTATCTGGTCATCATTACCTGAATATATATCAACCTCACCATTGCATTCAGATAAAATCTCTGCAACCTGAGAAATACTACCACTTGCTTCCTTAACAGCTACGATATTATCAACGCCCTTTACAAGCTTAGCTATGGTCTTAGGTTGGATATTAACACCTGTACGACCCTGGATATTATAAAGAACCACTGGTAAATCTGTAGCAGCTGCAACAGTTGAAAAATGCTTTACAAGACCGTTCTGTGTAGCTTTATTATAATAAGGTGATACAACCAGTAAACCGTCTGCACCAACCTTGGCAGCTTCCTTAGAAAGAAATACAGCTGTTTCTGTACAATTAGAACCTGTACCTGCTATAACAGGAACTCTCTTATTTACCATGGAAACGCATTCTTTTATTGTATCAATGTGCTCCTCATGTGTAAGGGTTGAAGCCTCACCTGTAGTACCACAGACAATAATAGCATCTGTACCATTATCAATCTGATAATCTACTAATTTCTTCATCTCATCATAATTAACACTTCCATCCTGATTCATTGGTGTAACTAAAGCTATACCAGCTCCTGTAAATATTGACATAACATCCTCCAATCCTTTTTTAAAAAAAAGTAAAAAATATAGTTTATAGCACAAAAACAAATAACACTATACTGTGTTATCCTTTTCGAGTTCTATTTTTGAAATAATGTCCACATAATCTCTAATTTCTTCAGGCATAACACAACCTGTAAGAATCAGTCTCTTGTAGTCTCCATCCATCTTTAAAAGCTCTATAAGCTCTTCAGTAGAGAAGATTCCATGCTCCACAAGACCGAAGATTTCGTCTAACACAAGGACATCACATTCTCCTGAATTAATAACCTTTTTAACGTAATTAATTCCATTGAGAATATTCTCTCTCTCCTCCTTCTTCTTAGAAGCAGGAAGATCATCATAAACATCATACTCTCTCTCAAATCTAAAGAGCTTGATGTCAGGCTCAAACTGACTGAGATATTGTAATTCCTCAGCGTCGCTTCCCTTTAAAAATTGAATAATAATAACTGACTGTCCCTGACCTGCAGATCTTATACACTGACCTACTGCAGCAGACGTCTTTCCCTTTCCCTGCCCATAAAATACCTGTTTAATCCCTTTAACCATAGTATTCCTTTCATTTTCACAAAAAAGTATCCTTTTCATACACGATATAATTTACCACAAACTCGCTAATAATACAAGTTTTTGTGCATTATCAGGTAGTAACATGCGCAAAATCCCTATATGAATCATTTATTAATTTTACAAATGCATCCTGAGTCAGACTGTCAGTATGACAAAGGTCTATAAAACCATATAATATAACATCTATCTCTGTCTCACATTTTCTAATCATATCCTCAGTAACCTGAATCTCTTCCGTTCCTTCAGAAGCCACAGAAAAGGCTAAGCTTGTTACTCTGTAATAAAAATAATTACTACAGAAGTTATAAAAAACTGAAAGCCTTGTTTTATCAATGTTACCAAAGAATTCCTCATGTTCTAAAAGATACTTCTTTATTTTTACCTTAATCCCCTTGCACCAAGGTAAATCCACTGGATAAACTGTTTTAAAGCTACCCTTTTTCTCCCTGTAATAAAAACAGGACTTGGAATTAATAAGATAATGAGCTACCACAGGACATGAGGCTGAAAATGATACAAGCCTTGTATCATTAGCCTTATAAATAAGTCTTGGATACTTTCTACAGGTTATGCAAAGCATATCCTCAGAATAATTTCTCTGTATATGACAAAGATTATCCGCATCTAACATATAGCATCGGCCATTATCATGATTTTTAAAATAGAATTTATTATCCGAAGCATGAATGCCGGAAATAATTCTATTACTAATCTCATTTTCAGGCAAAGCCTTATATCTTTTTACGCTATCCTTGTCTATAACTATATTCCAACCTATGCAGCAGCTATTTGGGCAATCCCCTGCAATGCATTTAAAACGGTTGGCTATACCATAATAATAATCCTTCATTTAGAACATTATCTTAGACTTACCATGAATAAGTCTTGCACCATTGACGATAATGGTAACACCTGCACCAATGCCAAATACGATTAAAAGAATACCAAATACTAAATCACTGGCACCAACACTCTTCATAGTCTTATAAACCTTTTCCATTGAATTAATCTCATTACTTTCCTTAAATTTTCTCATATAAACCTCCGTTCCTAAGTCGTTTAAAACGCTTAAATAAAATATTTTATAAATAAATTTTAATTTATTTTGCTCCATACTTTTCATAATATTCATCTATAGATTTTTTAATGTTATCATCTATGAGAATATTACCATCAATCTCTTTGTTATATAAATATTCTGTAACCTCCTGCATATTGACAATAGCCGCTGCAGAGAAGCCATACTGCTCCTTGATTTCATCGAGAGCTGACTTATCAGAATTAAGTCCCTTTTCCATTCTGTTTAAGGATACCATAAGACCTTTGATTTCAACATTACCCTGAGCCATAAGAATAGGATAAGTCTCCTGAATACTCTTTCCTGAGGTGGTTACATCCTCAATCATAACAACTCTGTCTCCATCCTTCATCTTGCTTCCAAGTAAGATTCCGGTATCTCCATGATCCTTAACTTCTTTTCTGTTAGAACTATATCTAACCTCTTTACCATAGAGCTTTGAATAAGATATGGCAGTTGCCACACTTAAAGGAATTCCCTTATAAGCAGGTCCAAATAAAACATCAAAATCATCACCAAAATTATCATGAATAGCCTTAGCATAGTAATCACCAAGATTCATAAGCTGAGAGCCTGTTACATAAGCTCCTGCATTCATGAAAAATGGAGATTTTCTTCCACTCTTAAGGGTGAAATCACCAAACTTTAAAGCATTACTTGCTATCATAAACTCTATAAATTCCTTCTTGTAATCTTCCATATCTACCTCCGCTATATATTATTTTATAATAATTAAATGTAAATCCTTAATCTACACAGCCTATAAGCTCATTAATATCACTTATGTTATTCTTAATAAGATACTCCTCTAAGCCCTTTACAATATCACAGGTTGCATCCTGTTTAATAAAATTATAGGTACCTACAGCAACCATTGTAGCACCTGCCATAATAAATTCAAGTGCGTCTCTATAATTTCTCACGCCACCCATACCAAGAACAGGAATATTTACAGTATGACTTACTTCATAAACCATTCTAACTGCTACAGGCATAATAGCAGGACCTGAAAGTCCACCGGTTTTATTAGCCAGGGCAAATTTTCTTCTGTCCACATCTATCTTCATACCGGTTAAGGTATTAATAAGTGACAATGCATCTGCACCACCTGCTTCAGCAGCCTTAGCTGTCTCCTTAATATCAGTCACATTAGGTGTAAGCTTCATGATAATAGGCTTTTTAGAGATTTTCTTAATGCTCTCTGTAACCTCAAAAATCTTTTCAGGCACTGTACCAAAGGTAATTCCGCCCTCCTTAACATTAGGGCAGGAAATATTAATCTCGAACATATCCACAGGCTCATCATTTAAAGCCTCTACAGCCTCAAGATACTCTTCCTTACTGTGACCGCATACATTTACGATAATATTGGTATCAAACTGCTGTAAAAATGGTATGTCTCTCTCCTTAAATATATCGGTTCCGGGATTCTGTAAGCCTATGGCATTTAACATACCACCGTAGGTTTCAGTAACTCTTGGTGTAGGATTACCCTCCCATGGAACTCTTGAAACTCCCTTGGTGGTAACTGCACCAAGAAGGTTTAAATCAGTATATTCAGAATATTCCATACCGGAGCCAAAGGTTCCGGATGCCACAGTTATAGGATTTTTCATCTTAACTCCGGCAAAATCAACTCCTAAATTAACTTTATCCACTCTAATTCTCCTTTTAAAGTTTTATGAATTAAATGTAAATCAAATATCTATATAATCTGCATCAAATACAGGTCCGTCAGCACAGACTCTTGTATTATTAACATGACTATGATGATCTTTTTCGGTGGTCTTACATACACATCCAAGACAGGCACCTATACCACAGGCCATCCTCTCTTCCATGGATACATAGGCCTTAATATTCTTCTCATGGGCAAATTCCTTAATACCCTTAAGCATAGGAATAGGACCGCAGGCATAGAGAGTATCAGGTTCTAAGCCTTTCTCACTTACATCTCTCTTTAAAGCCTGTAAAACATTACCATGATAACCTATACTTCCATCATCAGAAGCAAGGATAACATTGGCATATTTTGTAAAATCATCATATAAAAATGTTTCGTCAGAACGAAAACCAAGATATACATAGGTGTTTTCAGGATCATTAATCTTCTTAGCAAGCTCAAGCATAGGAGGAATACCAACACCTCCTCCAAGAAGCACATTAACACCCTTTCTTATATCCTTATATCCATTACCAAGGGGAGCAAGTACGTAAAAACAATCTCCCACCTTCATTTCACTTAATAGCTTGGTTCCCTCTCCAACTACTCTAAAAACAAATCTTAAAGAATTAGATTCCCCTAAAACCTCACAAATACTTATGGGACGAGGTAAAAGCTTAGTCTCATCATTTAAGTAAAGAGAAGCAAACTGTCCCGGAATAGCTTCCTTTGCTGCCGAGTAGGAATCAGGAAACTTAAAAGTCATATCAAATATATCATTTGTAAGCTTATTTAAGGCGGTTATCTCACCGCAGACCTTTTTATTAGCCATATGCACCTCAACAATTATGTATTTAAATATTTATTATCTTACTGAGTTAATATCCTCAATCATATCTATAACAGCCTGTCTGGAAGCAAGATAGAATTCTTTTTCATCCACATTACTGTATTTCTCATTCTTATAAGCTGTAATAATTCCTCTTGAAGAATTAACGATAGCACCGAGTCCGTCAGAATTAAAGTAAGCCTTAAGGTCTTCAGCCTTACCACCCTGAGCACCGTAACCAGGTACAAGGATAAAGGAATGAGGCATTTTCTTACGAAGAATGGCACCGGTTTCAGGATAGGTTGCACCAACTACACAGCCTACATTGCTGTAATTACCTTCCATACACATGTCGCCCCACTCATTAACCTTATCACAAACATATTCATAAATAGGCTTTCCATCAGAAAGTCTGTCCTGGAATTCTCCAGATGAAGGATTAGAGGTCTTTACAAGAACAAATATACCTCTGTCGCACTCATTACAAACCTCTAAAAATGGCTTAATTCCGTCAGTTCCAAGATATGGATTAACTGTAACCATATCCTCATCAAAACCGAAGAACTTCTTACCCTCTATCTCCACATAACCAATATGACCGTCAGCATAAGCCTTAGAGGTAGATCCAATATCACCTCTCTTAATATCACCTATAACTACAAGACCCTTTTCCTTACAATAATCTACAGTCTTCTTAAATATCTCCATACCTTCCACACCAAACTGCTCATACATGGCAACCTGAGGCTTAACAGCAGGAATAAGATCATAGATTGCATCCACTATCTGCTTATTATATTCAAATACAGCGGCACAGGCACCTGAAAGATTAGCGCCCTTCTCTTCATAAGCTGCATCTAAAATATGCTTTGGAATATATGAAAGCATAGGATCTAAGCCCACTACAACAGGGGCATTGGTCTTCTCTATATTAGCTATGAGTTTCTGAATCATGTTACGTCCTCCTCGACAATAAAAAAATGTTATAAAATCACTACAACTAGGTGAAATTATAACATTTTTAAAAATCAATGTAAAGTACGGTTGTATAGTTCCTCTAAGAGTAAAGTCACCGTCTTTTTATATATAGGATGCACTATATAAGGGTTTAACTCTGATATAGGCTTTAATACAAATTCTCTGTTAATAGCATCAATGTGAGGAATAATAAGATTCTCCTCACTTATAATCATATCGTCATAGAAAATAATATCTAAATCCAAGGTTCTTGGGCCCCATTTAATAGTCCTCTCGCGGTGATTATCTGCTTCAATTTTGTTTATTGCCTTAAGTAGCTCCTTAGGGCTGTATAAGGTCTTAACATAAATGGCTGCATTTAAAAAATTATCCTGCTCTACATCGCCATAAGGCTTGGTTTCAATTATATTACTTAGCTTAACATCCCTTATAAATGTATCGGCCTCTAAGGCTTTAACTCCTTTTTCTATAAAACCTTTTCTGTCTCCCATATTAGAACCTACGCTTAAGTAAACCTCATGCCAGGCTCTCTCTACCCTTACAGATACATTTTCCATAGGATATTTTAATGGTGCCCATGGCTTATCGATAGTTATAATAACCTTTTTAACCTCGCTAAACTCAGTAAGAATACTGTCACAAAGAAAATATCCAAGTCTTTCTATAAGCTTAAAGGTAGTTTCCCTTGTGAGCCTGTAAATCAAATCACAAACCTTTGAGTAGTCAATGGTTTTACTTAAATCATCACTTTCTCCCGCAGCTTGTAAATCCAGGAAAAGCTCGGCAGAAATAATAAACTTCTGGCCCAGTTCATTCTCAGCCGGAATAACACCATGATTTGCAAATATTTGCAGCTTATTTATTATAATACTGTCCATAGGCTCCTCCTTTTTATCATAAATCATAAACATAAATAATCTCTCAGATTAATCATTTGAATAAATACTCCAGTTCCTTAGGAATATGACCTTTAACCTTAATTCCCTCACCTACATATTCTTCACTTATAAGACGTCCTCTTTCCCTTAAAATCTGGACCTTTGAGGCGTCACTATAAGGTAGGATAGTGTCTACTAAAACACTTCTTTCCTTAAAAATATTTCTAATAATATCAAGCATTTCATCTACACCCTCACCGGTTTTAGCTGAAATTCTTGCCACATGCTTTAAGTCAAAGCCTGTTTTATCCATCTCCCTGTCTTCTTCAGAAAGCTTGTCAATCTTATTAAATACAGTAACTGCATTATCATATCTAATACCCAGATTAGCTAAGGTTTCATAGACAGTTTTCATCTGGCGGTCCACATTTTCAAGAGATGCGTCCACTACATGAAGCACTAAATCTGCATATTTTGCCTCCATAAGAGTACTCTTAAAGGCACTTACCAAATGATGTGGAAGCTTATTTACAAATCCAACTGTATCTGTAAATAAAATCTCCTCTCCATCCTCATAGGTATATTTTCTTGTAGTAGGATCAAGAGTTGCAAAAAGCTTATCCTGAGATAAAACTCCTGCGTCTGTAAGATAATTTAAAAGGGTGGATTTACCTGCGTTAGTATAGCCAACTATAGCAACTACAGGAATCAAATCCTTAACTCTTTTTTTCCTGATATTATCTCTGTTTTTATCCTGCTTTTCTATTTCTTTTTTTATTATATTAATCTTATTTCTGATAATACGTCTGTCTTGCTCAATCTTCTGCTCACCGGGACCTCTGGTACCGATACCACCACCGAGACGGGACATTTTTCTATAGCTACCTGTAAGATGTGAGGAGTTATAGTTAAGCTGTGCAAGCTCTACCTGTAATTTACCCTCCTGACTTTTGGCATGCTGGGCAAATATATCTAAAATAAGCACAGTTCTGTCTATAACCTTAACACCTGTTTCGTCACTTATATTAGTAATCTGAGTAGGGGAAAGCTCATCATCACAGATAATGGAATCCACATTTAAGGCATTAACCATAGCCTTTAATTCCTGAAGCTTACCCTTACCAATATAGGTAGCATTATGAATTTTTTGTCGATTTTGAATAACCTTACCTACACATACTGCACCTGCAGTTTTAGCCAAATCCTCCAACTCATCTATGGAAGCATTTAACTCTTCTTCTGTGGTTTTATCCGTTAAGACTCCCACTAAGATAACCTTTTCAGGCTCTTCCTTAAGTTCTATCATGCATTCACCTTTTTATAAATATATTTTAAATGTTACTGGCTAAGCTTGGACTCTATAAACCTAAGCTCCTTATTCATGTCCGTATCATTAGGATAAAGCTCGATATATCTCTTAGCACTAGTCTTAGCCTTCTCAAAGTTCTTAGCCTTTTCATAAACAATGGTAAGCTCTTTTAATCTCTCACTGGACTCACCACCATACTCTATGGCCTTTTCAAGATAATAAGCCGCATGCTTAAAATCAGCCATCTTCTGATAACACTCATAAAGCTTCTCATAAATTATGGCATTATCAACCTCATATTTCTCTGAAAGACCTTCCTTTAAGTATTTGACAGCCTTGTTATAATCTCCGTCATCCATGTAGATAAGTCCCTGATAAAGACTGGTTTTATCATAACCTTCCTTCTTAGCCTTCTTAAAATAGTAATCAGCCTTGTCAGTCTGCTTTAAGATATAATAGGCCTTACCCATATAGAAATATACCTCTCCGCTATCCTTATCCAGCTTAAAAAGCTTATCAAAAACCTTTTCTGCAGAGCGGGTATCCTTTAACTTAATATAGGTATCATAAAGCTCAAAATAAGCATCAAATTTTTCCTTATCATAGCTTATAGCCTCATTTAATTCATTGGCAGCCTCTTCATACTTTTCCTTCTTGATTAAAAGAGCTGCATATTCAAAATGTGCCTCTGCATTTTCAGGATATTTTTTAATGAACTCTCCGTAAACTCTCTCTGCTTCCTTATCCTTAGAAAGCATACTAAGGGAGGCTGCACGGGTTAGAGAAATTTTCTCATCCAGTGAAGCCGGCGCTGAAAGCTCCATAGCCTTCTCACAGAATTTTTCTGCATTGCTATAATCGCCCATATAATAATAGCTAATGGCCTGACCATAATAAGCCTGCTTTTTATATGACTTAGAAACTGAATTATCTACGTCAGAAACAGCCTTTTCAAATGCTTTGTTAGCATCCACATATCTGCCTGCTCCAACTAAGGCATTACCATATCCGATATAGTAATCAGAGCGTTTTGCTCCTGACTTAATAGCCTTTTCATAATAGGTTATACTCTTGGTATAAAGACCTTTTTCTGCATATTCCCTACCCTTTTTAAAATTCTTATTGGCAAAATTATTACCACAACCCGTTGTGAGAACCATGGTAAATACAAGTAATCCAATTAAGCCTGCAAATTTTTTAAACATAATTAAACTCCATTTTATAAAATTATAATTTCTATCTCTACTAGACAATTCCCTCATCCTTCGCGATAGATTCTATAGTTAAAACCAGTTCCTTTTTATCCTCATCACTGAAGGTATTATCATCTAAAAGGTTGGAACAGAAATTCATTACATTTCCATTTTCCCAGAATAAAACCTCTTCCCTAATAAGTCTGGTTCTATATGCATGTTTTGAAATAAGTATTTTATAATAATAATATCTTCCATATCTGTACTGCTCGATAAACCCCTTTTTAACAAGCTTTGAAAGGAAGGTGGAAACCGTCTGAGGTTTCCAGTTTTTATCATATTTTTTATTGGCAAGATCCATAATAAATGCAAGTCTTACTCCATCTCCCAAATCCCAGACGCACTTCATAATTATAGCTTCACTGTCTGTAAGCTTTTCAAATTTTGTATTCTCTCTTTTGTTGTAGTCCAAATCCTTGTACATTTATAACTCCGTTTCGTCAAAAACACTTAATTTTGCCAGTCTGTCGGCAATATCATTATTCTCATCACCACTATGAGCCTTTACCTTAATAAAGCTTATATCAAGGTCTAAGCTATACTTTTTATAAAGCTCTCTGTACTCCATAGTACCTGCTTTATTAGCCTTCCACTCACCGGTACACCATTTACAAATGCCCTCGTAATCATGATGTATAATGAGCTTCTTTGCTCCCTGCTTAAGGGCTGTTTTCATGGCAAGCTCTGAGGCCTTAATCTCCCCTGCAACATTACGCATGGAACTAAGGTCTTTATCATTACCCTTTAAGCTTATTTTAGTAACAGTCTCCTTAAAAAACAATATTACTCCACTACCATATTCACCTGTAGCCACATTATAACTTCCGTCTACGTAAGCAACGGCAGTATCCTGTGGTATATTCTTTAAGTAATTATCTTTATCAGTGTCAGCCTTCGAAGCATCCATACCATTTATAAATAACTCTGCTTCCTGCCTTGTTTTAAACTTTTTAAAAGCAGCATCCTTAAAGCCCTTAACCTGCTTTTCGCACTCAGCCCAGGTCTCATAGATTCCGGGAACCCGGCCATTTCTAACTGCATAAAAATATTTTGCCAATAGTGAAAATCCTCCTAAAAAGAATTTTATAAACTAAAAAAGTAATTATTTAAAAACCAAGGGGTAGTATATCACAAAAGCACTTTATTCTCAAGTCTTAGATGTAATGTTCTCATGCTATGCACTACTTGATTTTTCCTTAGAGGCTTCTTTATATTTCAAGAAAACGGAGCCTCTAAAGGCTCCGTTACTAGTTATATATGAAACTTTATTCTATTTACAAAGAACTGCATCCTCAAGTCTCACATAGGTTTTTCCATCCTCTTCATAAGAATTAAATGTACCTATGACCTTCATTTTACCATTATTCTTAGGATAATCATCAGGATATTTATTATCTCCTTCAAGGACAAATTCAATTCCCTGCTCACAACAGGCAGTAGCATCCTTAACTATACAGGCATAAAAATTCTTACCTGTTTTTTCATCTTTATAGACATTAAAGGTGCCTTCCATCTTTACAACTTTTCCAATAAATTTTTTATATTCATAAAGCATACTATAGACCTGTGAATAAACCATTGTACTACTTAGCTTCGTTAAATCTACATCAGCTTTTAGGAGTTTTTTTTTGCAGCATCTCCTGAACCAAAGGCCTTATCCAGTACCACATAATTATCTTCCATAGCTTTTAAATAGCTCTTTCCATCCTCCACATCCTTTGAAGTAGTTGACTGAAGGGAATCTAATGTAAGTATTTCCTGATCCTTTGACTTTGTATTATCCTTAATGGTCTCAGCTATTTTTCCATCTGAGGTTTCAATCTGAAAAATAGCATTAAGAGAAAGCTCATCCACCTTTTCTGAAAGGAAGGTAATAGTCTCAAAGCTTGCCTCAGACTCAGCTGAACAACCTGCAAATGCAGCATAATACTTCAAATCATAATCATCAATCATATATCTGAATGGGAATCTGTCACCAAAGAGAATTGTCTTATTTTCAGACTCCTCAAAAAGCTTCTCATACTTCTCATCTAAATCAGTAAGCTTATTTCTGTAATCCTCAAAATTCTTCTCATATAAGGATTTATTAGAAGGATCTGCCTCTGAAACCTTTTCAGTTATTGTTTCACAAATAACCTTTGCAAATCTAAGGGAAAGCCAAACATGCTCATCATACTCAACCTCACCCTCTTCATGGTGATGCTCGTGCTCCTCATGATCTGCATCTTCGTGGTCTGCGTCAGCATCATCGTGGTCTTCATGGTCTGCATTATCGTGGTCTGCGTCAGCATCATCGTGGTCTTCATGGTCTGCATCCTCGTGATCTGCATCAGCATCATCGTGGTCTACGTCAGCATCATCGTGGTCTTCATGATCTGCATCCTCGTGGTCTGCGTCCTCATGCTCATGCTCGTGGTCATGCTCTTCCATACCCTCAACCATTTCTTCTTCCTTAACGGAATCCTTAAGAACCTCCATAAGATTTATAACCTTAATGTCCTTATTCTTAACCTCTTTAAGGGCGTCCTCAACCCACTCATCAGACTCACCGCCAACATAGATAAATACATCGGCTAAACCAATCTGTAATATATCCTCAGCTGATGGCTGGAAGCTGTGTAAATCCACACCATTATTAAGTAAAAATGATACTTCAGCCTTATCATTACCCTTAACTATTTCCTTAACCCAGTCATATTCAGGGAAAATTGTGGTAACTATTTTTATCTTTCCACCCTTACCTGTTCCCTTACTTCCACTGCCGGTTTTAGATGAACAACCTGTTATATTTGAAGCTACAAGAGCCATGGAAAAAAGCACCGCAAAGACTCTTACAAGCTTTGATTTTATAAACTTATTCATATCTATTTAATCCTCCAAATTTGTGTTCGTAAATATATATTAATTCATTTCATTCATTTATTTTATCATTATCAATTCTTCAATATTCTTTTTATAATTCTCATATTTTTTAATATAATACTCTTCAAAAAAAACATATATTTACACATCAATCATCAATTCTCACCTTAAAGCTAACAAGGCTTTCCTTGGATTTATATATACTATAAATCGAAAAAACATTTATTATAAAAGCTATAAGACTTATAACAACTAAAGTAGTAAGACTCACAACCCCAAGCTTCTTAATATTACTAGAAAACTGTTCCATAAGCATACATATGTGACAGTCCTTACCCTCACATTCATGAATTAAATGCTCAGAAATATAATATAATGAAAATAAAACCATCACTGAAAATACAAGTATTAAAGCAAATGTAAATGCTTTTTTATATACATTTTTATTATCATTTATAAGAAACATGGGGCCTCCTTTCCTAAGCATTATAATCTTACGCCCTTATATGGCGGTTTTATAAGCTTTATACAAAATCGAAAATCATTTTCAATTTCAAAGCATTAACCATTGTACTAACAAAGCTGTTTTTTGTCAACATTTAATATTTTATGGTATTTAATGCGAATTATTTAAGTTGAAATAAAACCAAAAAACACTATAATTTTAATAAAAGGTTGAAAAAGGAGAATTATATATGGCAAAAAAATTAGGCTTTGGACTTATGAGACTACCACTTACAGATCCAAATGATGGAGGCTCTATAGATATAGAGCAGACTAAAAAAATGGTAGATTATTTTATTGAAAAGGGCTTTACCTACTTTGATACAGCCCTTATGTATTGTGACAGTAAAAGTGAGGCAGCCACAAAGGAATTTCTTACCAGCAGATACCCAAGAGATGCATATACCATAGCTACTAAACTTCATTCCATGTATCTTAAGAAGGAAGGGGATCCTGAAAGAATCTTTAAGGAGCAGCTTGAAAGAATCGGCGTGGAATATTTTGATTATTATCTGGTTCACGATGTAAACTCTCACTCACTGGATACATACCATAAATTCAATGTATTTGACTTTTTTATAAAAATGCGTGAGGAAGGCTATATTAAAAAGCTCGGTTTTTCATTTCATGATACAGCTGATGTTTTAGATAGGGCTCTCACCCTTCATCCGGAGGTGGATTTTGTGCAGATTCAGCTTAACTACTTAGATTATGAGAATCCTGCAATTCAGTCCAAGCTCTGCTATGAAACAGCTGTAAAACACGGTAAAAAGGTAGTTGTAATGGAGCCTGTTAAGGGAGGAACCCTTGCAAATGTAGATGAAAAGGTAGAAACTCTATTTAAAAATGAGGATCCTAATGCATCTATTCCATCCTGGGCCATCAGATTTGCAGCAAGCCACGAGAACGTAATGATGGTACTTAGCGGCATGAGTAACTTCGAGCAGCTTAAGGATAATACCTCATACATGGAGAATTTCGTTCCATTTACGGAAAAGGAATATAACCTTGTAAAGGTTGCCGCAGATATAATAAATAATAATATTACTATTCCATGTACAGCCTGCTCTTATTGTACTGAGGGCTGTCCTATGAATATACCTATCCCAAAATATTTTGCTCTTTATAACACCGCTAAGCAGGATAAGAATCAGGACTGGAATGTTCAGTTTAACTACTACCACACTCTCGGTAATGATTTTGGAAAAGCAAAGGACTGTATAGGCTGTGGTCAGTGTGAAAGCGTTTGCCCGCAGCATCTTAAGATAATTGATTATCTTAAGGATGTTGACAGTTATTTTGGATAATTTAATGAATCATAGAAGATGTAGTGAAACATTTTAATATCCTTACATTAATTAAGATAAACCCCTGTTAGAAAGGAGCGACCCATGAATTTCATAAACCTAATTACTAAAAAGAAAAATAAGGGAGTTCTCACAAAGGATGAGATTGATTATATAATCGACTCCATAGGAACTGCTCCTGATTATCAGTATTCTGCACTTCTTATGGCTATCTGCCTTAATGGAATGAATAAGGAGGAAACTGTTAATCTCACCTACTCCATGCTTCACTCTGGAAGCATTATGGATTTATCAGGCATAAATGGCTTAAAGGTAGATAAACACAGCACCGGAGGTGTGGCAGATACAACTACCATGATACTTGCCCCACTTACTGCAAGTCTTGGTCTTCCAGTGGTAAAAATGTCTGGAAGAGGCTTAGGCTTTACAGGAGGAACCGTTGACAAGTTTGAATCCATACCGGGCTTTAAATTAGATATGCCTATGGAGCAAGCTGTTAAGCAGGTGAATGACATAAGCCTTGTAATAATGAGTCAGACTAAAAATCTCTGTCCTGCTGACGGATATCTATATAAGCTTCGAGATGTTACAGGAACCGTAGAAAGCATTCCACTCATTGCTTCAAGTATAATGAGTAAAAAGCTTGCTTCCGGAACTGACGGCATTGTATTAGATGTAAAATGTGGTAACGGCGCCTTTATGAAGAATAAAGAAGATGCTATTTCCCTTGCTAAAACCATGATTGAAATTGGCGAGTCTCTTGGTAAAAAGGTATCCGCTATAATAAGCGATATGAGTCAGCCTCTGGGTAATAATATCGGTAACACCATAGAGGTTATAGAAGCACTTGAAGTCCTAAAGGGTAATCTTAAAGGGGATTTATATGATGTATCCTTAACACTTGGAAGTGATATGCTTGTAATCGGCGGCATTGCAGAGGATACTGATACTGCTAGAAAAATGCTTGAAGAAAATATAGCTAATCATAAGGGCCTTGAAAAATTCAGAGAGCTTATTAGTTATCAAGGTGGAAATCCTGATGTAATAGACGATTACAGCTTATTAAAGGAACCACTTTATAAGAAGGAAATCTTCTTGGATTCCGGTAATGTAAAGCATTTAAATGCAGAGCTACTTGGACGTATTGCCTGTGCTCTTGGTGCAGGACGCACTACTCATGATATGCCGGTAGATTCCTCTGCAGGTATAATTCTAAATTACCGTGTAGGGGACAGCTACGACTCTTCTCTTCCATTTGCTGTACTTCAGACAGATAAAGAGGATGTGCTTATGGAAGCTGAAAGAATATTTAAAAATGCAGTAACCTTAACGGAAGAAAATGTAGAAAAAACAAACCCTATTATTATGCATATTTAAATTTCAACTATTTATATATAAAAAGCCTTAGTGGTAGTTTATGCTACAACTAAGGCTTTAATTTTTATAATCCTTCAACAATTATTCCACCACCTACTACGCAGTCATCCTCATCATAAAATACAGTGGACTGACCGGGCGTTATGGCTCTAACCTTATCATGAAATGTAACCCTTACATTACCATCCTCCTGCATTTTTATAACTGCAGACTGAGGCTCATGATGATAACGAATCTTTGCTCTAACCTCTAACTCTTCTCCTGGCTTTAACCCTTCTATACTCATGAAATTAACGTCAGTACAAATTAACTCATTACTAAATAAAGCTTCATTATCGGTTAGTACCACTTCATTAGTATCAGGGCAGATTTTCTTAACATAGGCAGGATGTCCAAGAGCTATTCCAAGTCCCTTTCTCTGGCCTACGGTATAATAAATTATACCCTTGTTAGGTCCTAAAACATTTCCCTCTTCATCCACAAAATTACCAGGCTTAGGCTCGTAGTTCTCTGCATTTTCCTCTATAAAATCTGTATATTTACCATCTGTTACAAAGCAGATATCCTCAGAATCAGGCTTACTTGCAACGGGAAGCTTAGCGCTTTCTGCTATTTTTCTAACCTCATCCTTAGAGAGCTTTCCAAGGGGCATGAGGGTTCTCTTTAACTGCTCCTGACTAAGCTTATATAACATATAGGTCTGATCCTTTGCAGCGAAATCTGCCTTTTTAACTGTAAATCTTCCATTGGCAAGCTCTATAATCTTAGCATAATGGCCTGTTGCAATAAAATCCGCCTGCATATTGTCAGCCAGATTAAGCATATGCTTCCACTTAACATCTCTATTACATATAACACATGGATTAGGAGTCATTCCCTTAAGATAGTCATCTATAAAGGGTTTCGTTACATTTTTACAAAAGTCTGCCACTACATTTTCCACGCAAAATGGAATCTCTAGTTTTTCAGCAACTACCTTTGCATCATCTATTTCACAACAGCGGCTATCCTCTCCACCATTAGAAATCCAGGTTTTAAGGGTAACACCCACCACATCGTGACCAGCGAGTTTAAGTAAATAAGCAGTTACAGCACTATCTACGCCACCACTCATTCCAACAATAACCTTTGACATGATAATACCTCCGTCAAATATTCTATAAATCTCATTTAAAATCTATCAATTCAAGGAAATATTATACTATAATTTCATTAATTTGTATATTAAATACATATTTGATACCACAAAAATTCCCTATAACCCCATTATAAAATATACTATTTTAATTTCCCCTTGATATAATTAACTTAATCTGTCATACTTATAAGCAATTAAAGCTAATAACTTTATAATGCAAAAAAAGAAAAATGGAGGGAACAATTATGAGAAGATCAAAAATTGTTTTATCAGCATTTTTATGCCTGTCTTTACTTGTAGGCATGGTAAATGCTCCTGCTTCATCAGAGGCTAAAACAAAAATCAAGTTATCCAAAACAAAGCTCACCTTAAAGGTTGGAGAGAGTAAAACTCTTAAGCTTAAAAAAGGGAAGAAAAAAATTAAAGTTAAGAAATTTAAATCCAGTAATTCCAAGGTGGCTAAGGTTACAAAAAAAGGAAAGATTACAGCTAAGAAAGCCGGAAAGGCAACAATTTCTGTAAAGTATAAGGGAAAGAAGTATAAATGTAAGGTTACAGTAAAGGCTGCTAAGAAGGACACTAAAGCATCTACATCACCAAGCCCTTCAGAATCAACAGTACCAACACCTTCAGCTTCTACAGTACCAACAGCTTCTGCTTCAGCATCTGTTGAACCATCACCAAGTGCTTCAGTAGCACCAGCTGATATTCATTATACTATTGAAAATATCCGTGACTATGTAATCGGTCTTAAAACACCTGTAGAACTTGCTGACGGTACTACAACCCAGTTAATAAACTTTGACAATGCCGCTACAACACCTGTTCTTCAGCCTGTACAGGATGAAATCAATAAAGAACTTGAGATGTACGGTTCAATCGGTAGAGGTTTCTCTCAGAAATCAGATCATTCAACAGATGTTTACTGGGCAACAAGAGATAAGGTATTAGACTTTTTAGGAATTCCTGGTGATTCAGAGGAATTTTGGGATTATACCTGTTTCTTTACCAACAATACAACTGATGGTCTTAATAAGCTCGCTTCTGCTCTTATAGAAAGCGAGGACGACATCGTACTTACAACCCGTATGGAGCATCACGCAAACGACCTTTCATGGCGTGAGCGTTGCCACGTTATCTATGCAGACATTAATGAAGACGGTCGTGTAAGCTATGATGAAATTGAAGAACAGCTTAAAAATAATGAAGTAAAATATGTTTCTATTACAGCCGCATCAAATGTAACAGGTTATGTTACAGATGTTCATAGAGTTGCTAAGCTCGCTCATCAGTATGGAGCTAAGATTATCGTAGACGGTGCTCAGATTGTTGCACATCGTAAGTTCTCCATGCTTGGAGAAACACCTGAAGAAAACATCGATTTCTTCGCATTCTCAGCACATAAAATGTATTCACCTTATGGTGGAGGTGCTGTAGTAGGTCTTTCTGAAGTACTTCAGCAGCATATGCCTACATTTTATGGTGGCGGTACTGTTCATATAGTTACAGATGATACTGTTGATTATAAGTCAGCACCCGAAGCCTATGAAGCAGGTTCACCTAACTATCCTGGCGTTGTTGGTATGGGTAAAGCTATAGACGTACTTAAAGAAGTAGGCTTTGATGACATCGAAGCACATGAAAAAGCTTTAAATAAGAGACTTGTAGATGGTCTTAAGAAATATGACAATGTAATTATCTACGGTGATTCTGAAAACCTTGATGACAGAGTTGGCGTTGTTACATTTAATTTCACTGATATTAATACCTATGTACTTGCCACTAAGTTAAAGGAAATAGGTGCAGTTGCCACAAGACGTGGTGCCTTCTGTGCACATACCTATGTTTGGAGACTTATGAACCTTACAGATGAGCAGATTGATGAATTTAAGAACTGCGCTGATTATAAGACCGCAGGTATGATTCGTATAAGCTTTGGTATTTATAATACTGAGGAAGAGGTTGACAAATTCCTTGAGATTCTTCCTGTAGCTATGGAAGCAGCTAAGATTTCACAGGTTGAAGATTTCCCTATGAATAAGCCTGATCCAGCATACTAAAATGTAGCTTATAAAATTCATTTTATAAAATATAATTAAAAATTACAGTTTATAAGTGTAAATGTAATACAATTAATAAAAAAATAAAATGCTACCAATTACAGATTTTTTGTAAGAGGTAGCATTTTTTATTATATATTATATGTTTTACACTATTTTTTTATATCTGATTCTATAATTTATACTCTAATATACTCTCCTATAACCGCTGCATTAGAGTCCTTTCCATGACCTATTTTCTCAGTCTTTGCTATAGGAAAATCCCCCTCTGCATATTTACTAAAAAGTTCACATATATCAGGGTTATCTATGTTACTCTCATAACTTGTAAAGGTTCCAAGAATCACACCCTTAACCCCCTTAAATGCACCTATCTGATTAAGCTGACTTATAAAGGCTATAATATTTGCTTTCTCAGAACTAAGAGCTTCCAGTAAAAGAACCTTTCCGCAAGTTTCTGGAAAATACTTAGTACCTGCAAGCTTTAGTAAGCATCTTATATTACCGCCAACCAGTGTTCCACTAAAGCTCTCTCCCCTGTAAAGCTTACAATGCATATTAAAAAATTCCAAATCTTTCATAGCTTTTAAATCTTTATTATCCTTATAAGCCTTAAAAAATTCACTTACATTTTTTATCTGAATATCTTTATTTTCACCAATTATATTTCCTATCTGATAAAGCACTGAAGGATTTTTGGTCCTTTCACAGATAGCATTTATAACTGTTGTAAGATCACTATAACCAAAGAAAAGCTTAGGATTATTTTTTATAATTTCATAGTCTATATAATCAAGAACAGAGTTTGCCAAATCACCACCAGAAATATCAAATATAAAATCAATTGAAGGGTCCTTATAAAGCTTCATAAAAGCCTCTGAAACCTCTTCTACATTACCTGCAACTAAAGCTTCCCTTTCAAAAATATAATCTGAAACTACAGTCTCAACGCCCATGTCTTCCAGGGTTTTAACAAGAGTATTCAAATTATCCTTATAATCCTTTTTCTTAGCATTTGATAAACAAACAATACCAGCCTTCATATAAAACCCCTATCTGTTATCCACCTTTTCAGGATACATATCGTGATTCATCAATCTGTGGTTTGCCATTTCTTCCCATTTAGTACCTTTTCTTCCATAGTTTGCATAAGGATCTATGGAAATACCGCCTCTTGGTAAAAACTTGCCCCAAACCTCGATATACTTTGGATCCATAAGCTTTATTAAATCCTTCATAATCATATTTATACAATCCTCATGGAAATCCCCATGATTTCTAAAGCTGAATAAATACAGCTTTAAGGACTTACTCTCCACCATTTTTTTATCAGGCACATAGCTGATTGTAATAGTTGCAAAATCAGGCTGACCAGTTATAGGACATAAACTTGTAAATTCCGGACAGTTAAACTTTACAAAATAATCATTGTCAGGATGCTTATTTTCAAAGGTTTCAAGCACCTGTGGGCTATAGTTTGTACTATAGGATACCTCTTTATTTCCAAGAAGAGTTAACTCCTCTTCTCTCTTTCTTTCTGTACTCATATTTATTCCTCTTATTGTTTATTCTATATCAAAACTCGCTAAACTTTTTAACAATCAGTTACCAAAGGGTCTACACTTCCATTTAATTCAAAGGCCTTCATTCTGTCAATGCAGGTTGCACATTTAAGACAAGGCTTCTCTCCACCTTCATAGCAGCTCCAGGTAAGTTCGTATGGAACCTTTAATTCTAAGCCCTTCTTAACAATCATAGCCTTGGTCATTCCTATAAATGGAGCTTTAACCTTAAGCTTATTACCGCTTCCAATGTATATGGCAGAATTAATAGCTTCATTAAAGGCCTGACTGCAGTCTGGATAAGCATTACCTGCCGCATCATCCATATGGGCACCATAGTAAATAACCTCACAGCCTTTAGATAGAGCTATACTTGCTGCTGAGGATAAAAATAAACCATTTCTAAATGGTACATAGGTGCTTACAGGCTCTCCTGGATTTTCCTCTAACTGAGACTTATAATCCTCCTTTGGAATCTCCTTATCTGAGTTCTTTAAAAGGCTGCAATCACTGTATTCAAATATTTTAAACAAATCCAGATACATGTGCTCCACTCCATAATAACAAGCCACCTTTTTAGAAGAATCAATCTCCTTATCATGCTTCTGACCGTAGCTTATGGAAAGGGCAATTACATTATCCTTACCATGCTTTTCTACTGCCATGGCAAGGGCTGTGGTTGAATCAATACCGCCACTGGATAAAACTAAAGCCTTCATAATTCACAACCTTTCTGAAATTTTAAACTCTCAATTAAATCGATTATATCAATAAAATCAATCGTCATTAATAATCATTTTTTCTGCAAGATTCGAGGATGAATTACCTGTGGTCTCTATTAAAAGACGCATTTTTAAATCTGCATCCTTCTTAAATTTACCGCGTAAGGTATAGGTCTTAGTGGTTGCACTGGTCTTCTTAATTCCTCTTGAAGTCATACAGCTGTGAGTACCCTCGATAACAACAGCTACGTCCTCAGTTTCAACGATCATAGACATAATCTCAGCTATATCAGAACCAATTCTTTCCTGAAGCTGAAGTCTTCTACCTACCATATCAGCGATTCTTGCAATCTTACTTAAGCCTATTACCTTGCCCTGTGGAATATATGCAACTGTAACCTTCATATCATACATAAGTGCCATGTGATGCTCACAATAGCTAAATATATCGATATCCTTAACTATTACCATATCCTTTGAAGACTTACTTACATCCAGGTTTTCGCAGAAGGTTTTATTATACATTTTTGCAATCTCTTCATTGGTATAATTCATACCTGCAAAAACCTCTTCATACATTCTCGCAACTCTGTCAGGTGTATCCTTAAGACCTTCTCTGTCAGGATCATCTCCAAGTGCTATAAGTAATCCTCTAACGTGCTCCTTAATCGCTTCCTTATCAATAGCCATTTCTTTCTCCAATCCTTTAAAATGTAAATCCTACTTCAAACTAAAACCAACCTAAACTCCCTTTTTATCAGGGT
Source organism: Lachnospiraceae bacterium (assembly GCA_024696825.1). Classification (GTDB taxonomy): domain Bacteria; phylum Bacillota; class Clostridia; order Lachnospirales; family Lachnospiraceae; genus JAEEJA01. The sequence continues at coordinate 4,817 of JAILGL010000057.1, read as the reverse complement.
CCCAGATAAATTTATGAATCTGAAGCTGCAGTCTTACATCATTTAAATTCTTATTCTTCATATATTCTACAATGGTTTCAGCTTCAATACTTCCAAATACGGGACTTAATATAATATTGCAATTTTTTATAAGCTTATATTCCAGCATTTTCTGGTGAGCCGTATCAAGATCCATCAAATCTGACACCACAAATTTAACAGTATCATTTTTATTTACATTTTGAAAATTCTTTCCTTCCATTGCAAAAAATGCCCCACTTCCTGGAAGCTTATAATCAAGTGTAAATGTAATTCTGTCATTTATTCTATATGGCGAAACCTCCACACTACCGTTGGTTTCAATCTCAAGGAAAAGTTCCTCATCCTTAAGAAGTCTTCTAAAAAGCACCTCTATATCCTTTTGAATAAGAGGTTCACCCCCTGTTATGGTAACATTTTTAATACCTGTTTCCTTAACTCTTTTATAGATTTCTTCCTCATCCATAAGAGTTACCGGTGCATCCTTTTCAAGTGCATAGAGGGTGTCGCAGTAGGTGCATCTTAGATTACATCCAAAGAACCTTATAAATACAGCAAGCTCTCCGGATTTCATACCTTCGCCATTAATACTTTCAAATATTTCAACTACCTTAAACTCTGCCATTTTTCAAATCCTTCTACCCTTTAACAATTAATCTCCAACATAGGTTGCGCAGTTATTAGGTGTCTCAAAAACAGAAACCTCATAAACGTCATAGCCCATATCAGTGAAAATATCATAAAAATATTTTGAAAAATTCTCAGCTGTAGGTCTGAATGGCAATACAAAAAGCGGGAATCCTTCTTCCTCTAAAGCCTCTACAGTCTTAGGTTTAAGACTTCCTTCTTCGATTAAAAGAGTATGATCATATTTTTCCAAAACATCCTTTAATACTCCTTTAAGCTCAGAGAAATCCATACACATTCCTCTCTCATTCTTATTTGTTTTTAAATCCTTACACTGGATGGTTAAAACCACCTTCCATCTGTGGCCATGAATATTACTGCATTTCCCTTCATAACCGGAAAGAAAATGTGCAGAATCAAAGCTTTCCTTCGTAGTAATTCTGTACATAAATTATCTCCATTCAATTTAAATGTAGGCATAAAAATAAAGCCCTAGTTTTATTTATAGACAGGATGGTGCAAACGAACTGTCTGTAACGATTGAAAGTATAGCATAACACCGGACAAGTGTCAATTAAATAAACACCTAAGGGTAAGTTTATGCCCACTCGTCCTGACTCTTAGGAATTCTAATTCCAACTAAAAGCTGATGCTCCCATAAGAAATACTGGCCTGTAGAAGGCTTTAATCTAAGGGTAACGCTTCTTGGTGAATCAGCACCAGAGCTTCTAATCATAAGTCTTGTGTATCCCTCTTCTGCAAACTGAGCAGCGCTGTCTTCCATTTCGATAGTATAAGGAACAGATGGTGTATAGTCATTATCAGGTGAAGTACCATTAAAATATGACATAGGAACATAATCCTTTCCATCCATAAATCTGTCTCTTATAAAATTCTTTTCCATAACGCTTAAAGGTCTTGGTCCTCTTAAGAAGTCAAGCATCTTATAGCATTCTTCCCTGTTCTTCGGAAATACACAAAGGGCAGCAACAGTTAAGGCTGCAGCCTTTTCAGGCCCTGTAAGATCAGCCTCAGGAAGCGCCTTTAACTCTTCTAAGTTTTCAGGCAGCTTTTCAAATACAACTTTGTAGCTCATAATAATCCTCCATTTCTTTTTTTAGATTCTTTTATAAATTTCCTTTTAAATTACATTCAAGCCTTTTAAAGCTTATTAATTATATCTGTTAATTATTTAAAAACCTCTTCTAAAACTGATAAATCATAACCCTCTCTAAATATACCTCTGGTTTTAGATTCATTGTAAACATGCTTAACCACTCTTTCATCCGCCTTAGTATAAAAGGCAGGTGTAGTAGCATATTTAGCATCACCAAATATACTTGCAATCTTAGTAAATTTTTCAATATCCTCTGTTTCAAAATAAGTCTTTAACAAATTTTCCCAGACAATATTACATTTTTCAAAATCTATACCTATATATCTTGGGCACATTGAAGGATCCCTTTTACCGATATTTATAAGGCCAAGATAGGAACCACCTATATCAAACCAAGGGTTACCATATCCCACGTCTCCCATATCTATAAAAAGCATCTCATCCCCTGAAATCATTATATTTTTAGTATGGAAATCTCCATGTAAAACTGTATCCCTCTTAGGAAGCTTCTCATAGATATCAAGAAGTAAGTCTACATCCTTTTTATCATAATATTTTTCAAGACTCTTTACTCTCTCTATGTAAAGCTCCTGAATATTATTTAACACTGAAGTATCAGCATAGGTTTCATGAAGTCTCTTTAAAAGAGCACCCATATTCTTACCATATTCTGCAGTCCTCTCCGGCTCTGCACATATAGCCTGAGAAACTGTCTTAGCATCTAAGAGCTCATAAACCGCACCAAATGAGTTACCGCAGCGAACCACGTCATAGGAAATAGCTGTAGGCACACCTGCTATAAATGCAGAGGTAGCATAAGCCTTTTCTTCCCTTACAACCTGCTCCGGAACCCTCTCATTAAATACCTTAACTATGGTTTCATTATCCAAACGGTAAACCTTACCATTAGCTCCCTCTCCAATTACTTCACAACCCTCTATACTTACATTTCTAAGCTTTTTAGAAATGTCCATCATACCTGTAAAGCCTGTAACTGAAAAGATATCATAAATTTCATTAGAAGCATTAATTAACCTAAGGTCTCCCTTAACAGTTTTCTTAAGCTTTAAAAATACCCTAAGTCCCGTGGATGAAACATAGTTTAAATCCGCCAGGTCAAGCACTACATCATCCATTCCTTCTACGCATTGAAACAGTTCTTCCTTAAACTGGTCTGAATTATTAGTATCAATTCTTCCATGAAGCATTAAAGAACCATTATCCTCTTTTGAAACAATCATAAAGCCCTCCATAAAAACAATTCTTTTTTCTATACATTTATATTTAATTCACTCTTAAACTTATGTGCTATTATACCATATAACAATGGTCAAATTCAATAAAAAATACCGCCTTCCTCCTTTACATTTAAAAACATGTTTAATATAATATTAAGTAATTAGTTTAGTCGAATAAATAAGCAAATTTAAGATAAATATAAGGAGATTTAAATGAGTATAAAATCAACTTTTACTAATAATACGGTAACAATTTTCCTTGAGAGAAAGATTGATGCCGGTAATGCTGATAATCTAAAAAATGATTATTTTGAAGTAAGAAAAACCTACCCTGAGGGAAGTATGGTTTTAGATGCTTCTAAGCTTACATATATTTCAAGTGCCGGCCTTCGTACCATTCTCTCCATAAAAAAACTTGAGGATGACTTTTCAATTACTAATGTAACTCCTGAGGTTTACGATATCTTCGATGTTACCGGCTTTTCTGAAATGTTTAACATTAGAAAGGTCATTCGCGAAGTAAGCCTTGAAAAAGCTGAATTTCTCTGGGACAGCATTAATTGTAAAATATATAAATCAGGTCCTGAAAATCTTATAAAGGTTTATAATCCTAATATAACCATAGATCAGGTAGAAAAGGAAAGAAAGCTTACACAAAAAGCCATGATAGACGGCGTTCCTACAATTATTTCCTTTGACATTGTAAAATGTAACTCTTCCTATGGACTTATTTATGAGCTTATTAACTCAAAATCCATTTCAACCATGATAAGTGAAAACCCGGACAGTGTAACTGCCACTGCAAAGGAATGCGCAAGCCTCTTAAAACAAATGCATGAAGTAAAGCCTGAAACAAAGGATTTTCCTTTGGCTAAAAACGCATTTATAAAATGGATTGATACCTTAGATAAGATTCTAAAGCCTAAGGATATTAATGTTATAAAGACTTATATTAAAGGTCTTCCAGATGGAGACAGCTTTATAAATGGTGAATTCTATGGAAAAAATATAATGTCCAGTGATGGAGAACTCTGTGTATTTAACTTAGAAAAAGCCACCATAGGCCATCCTATATTTGACCTTGCCCCAATGTATTTTCTGCATTTACTGCTTCCTAGATTTCCTGAGCTTTATAAAAAACATGCAAAAACAGCAAGGCTTATTCTTCCTATGGGAACCTATAATGATGTTATGAAAATCGCCAAATTAAATCCAACAGATATACTTGGATTTGACTATACACTTGCGCCAAAGTTTTATAATCAGTTGGTGATTTCCTACTTTGGTTTAAAGACTCCTGAGGAGTTAACTCATATTAATGAAATAGTAAAACCTCTGGCAACTCTTGTGCTTACCTATTATGCCACAGAGCTTGCTAATACCATGAATTTGAAGGTAGAAAATATAGCAAATGTATTTATACAGAAATGGGTTTTACCAGCCTTAAAAAAGGCTAAGCCTGTTGATTTTTAATATGTTTTAAAGTAAAAATAAAAGCGTAGCAGTTTTAAATATAACTGCTACGCTTATTTATTTTAGGTTTTATTTTACGCTTTAATATAAGCCTTTAAAACTCATAAAAGCTTTACTTTAATGGAAATGTTATATGCTTAATATATTTTAGAACAAATTTATCCTTAAGCTTCTTATCGGTCCAGATATCCTCCTGAAGACGAATAATATCGCTCTTTACATTTGAAATATCCATATCGCTAAAGTCTTTGTCCTCTTCCTTACCAAACCATAGTCTTTGCATAATCTTCTTAACCTCAGGACTAATCTTTTCTCTTAGGAGTTCATCCTCAGAAACATTATAG
>JAILGL010000051.1 GCA_024696825.1 Lachnospiraceae bacterium | reverse complement strand
GCATCTTGCCCTTTTATTTTGTTGGCCAGTAGAATAAGGCCAGCGCAGGTGGCCAGAGTAGGGATACCTTTTGTTATTTCATTTCGGATAATTTCAAACATATCAAGCCTGTGTAAAAGCTGCCCCTGAACTGTGCTTTCTCCGCCTGGCAGAATAATTCCATCAATGTTTTTTAAATCTTTTTTTTGACGCAACTCGATGCATTCCACACCCAATTGTTCTATTACATTTTTATGCTCAATGAAGGCACCCTGTACGGCAAGTACACCGATTTTCATGGATTTAGATTCCCCTTTCTTCCATTATTAGCTGGATTTCATTTTCATTGATTCCAACCATTGCTTCTCCCAAATCTTCAGATAACTCAGCGATAAGTTTTGGATCATTAAAGTTTGTTACAGTCTGGACTATTGCGGAGGCGCGCTTAGCTGGATTGTCGGATTTAAATATTCCGGAACCTACGAACACACCCTCGGCTCCAAGCTGCATCATTAGCGCCGCATCTGCAGGTGTTGCTACGCCACCGGCAGCAAAATTTACAACAGGAAGCTTACCGTTTTCATGGACGAATAAAAGAAGATCGTAGGGAACCTTAAGCTGTTTAGCTTCCTCGAATAATTCATCTTCAGATAATGACTGTACTCTTCGTATTTGCGAATTTATCTTACGCATATGTCGCACTGCCTGGACCACATCACCAGTGCCAGGTTCGCCCTTGGTACGAATCATAGAGGCGCCTTCACTGATTCTTCGAAGAGCCTCGCCAAGGTCTCTGGAACCGCAGACAAAAGGAACCTTGAATTTGGTCTTATCAATGTGATATACGTCATCTGCTGGAGATAGGACCTCTGATTCATCGATATAATCTATTTCAATTGCTTCAAGAATTTGTGCTTCCACAAAATGTCCGATTCTGCATTTCGCCATTACGGGTATGCTGACAGCATCTTGAATTCCTTTTATCATCTTAGGATCACTCATTCTTGATACACCTCCAGCTGCCCTGATATCGGCAGGGATTCTTTCAAGTGCCATTACTGCACACGCCCCGGCAGCCTCAGCTATTTTTGCCTGTTCAGGTGTGGTTACATCCATTATTACGCCACCCTTTAGCATCTGGGCAAGTCCTTTGTTTAATTCGTATCTAGTGTTTTCCATTTATTTCGTGCCTCCTTTAAATTGTTGTAAAGAATCATAATGGAAAACTGTCATTAAAAAAATCGACAGTATTGAAAATATTTTAGGGGTCAGAATACCGCAAATACGAAGTAAAAAGACAGATGTAAAAAAGATTTTTATGTTATACTATATAACCGGTTTAGTTAAATGCATAATGGTTGCAGGGTGGTTCCTGCCTTTTGATGAAAACAAGAACCTTTATGATTATATAATTGGAGAATATAGTGATGAAATTGAAATTAGTATTAATGGGGCTTGTGTTGTCCTTTTGTCTTTGTAGCTGTGGCGATTCTGGTCAGTTAGAAAAGGAAGCTACAGATAATAATTCTATTGAAGTGCAGTCTGATGAAAAGGAAGAAAGTGCTGAAATAACTGATGAAAATGCAGATTCAGGCAAAGCTGAGAATTCTTTTGAAAAAACGATTCAAGAGGAATTAGCGGATATCGAAATAAAAAGCGCTGAGATTACAGATCGTGACAGTACAAACATGACCCAGACAGATATGAACTTATGGGCTATGGAATCTTATGATTTTTGGGATAAAGAGCTGAATTCCTTGTGGAGCAGGTTAAGTGATGAAATTAATCCATCCGATAAAACTAAATTAGTGGAAGAGCAACGTGCCTGGATTAATCAAAAGGAAGCAAATTCCAAGGTACCAGGGATTGTATCAAACGGAGGTAGTATTGTTCCATGCCTCGAGTATTCTACAAAGGAATGGATGACCAGAGACAGAGTATATAAATTGGCAGCTCTTCTAGCAGAAATTAGAGGTGAAGAATTTACAATTCCGGATGATGTTGCAAAAGATTTAGAAGAAAATACATCAGATTTATATGAAATCTTTGAAGATTTAGAGGGACAGTGGATTTTTGATATAGAAAGAGGCGCAGCAGTAGGAGTAGAAACGGTTGAAGAGTGTGAATATTTAGTTGATGATCCTAACTGCAAGTGGGTAGTTTGGGAAACTGGAGGAGGCACATACACTGATTTAGATGTTTATGGCTATGATGGACGAACTATTGTTTTTTATAGAAATAACGGAGATTTTGAATCCTACTATATGATTTCACGTTATGATAATCAGCTCGAGACAAAATATGGAAATTCTATAGAAGAGTTAACGGCGGCGGAGCCTACAATTTGTGAATAGGATTAAGCCATACATAGGATTTATTCAACAGCTGGATTAAAAAACATCAACATGGCTGTAATTGGGGATGGAACCGGGGTGGTTAAATTTACAACAGTTAATTTTCACAAAACATTCATACGAACATTGAACTTTCTGACAAATATAATTTAATACGAGAAATAATCTTGCAATTTATTCTTCCCCGGCTATAATTATAATTACAAATAACAAATACAAAGGAAAGGAGAAAGGGAGGCGGAGTTAACAAAAATTTGTTTTAGTTTTAGAACTAAGTATAATTAAAATCTAGTGAATGGAGGTATGGTCCACCAGAAGATTAAAATTTAAACCAAGTAGTTAGTAATTTTAGTAAGGTATTTATTAAAATCTAGTGAATGGAGGTACGGTCCACCAGAGGATTAAGTTTTAAAACCAAAGAAGTAACAAAAAAGTAATTAGTAATTTGAATTAGATCGTTTTAATTTAGTTTGTAGTTAGTAATTTAAATTTTTGTTTTAAATGTAAATATTAAAATGGTGAATTGGAGGTACGGTCCACCAGAGAGTTAAAATTTATTTATATATATTTACACGATATAAATTAACACGCGACAAAAATTTGTAGTCTGCAAGATGGATTGCAAATTATATGGGTCCATCACTGATTAAAAGTTTTCAAATGGACAGTAGATGTTAAAATTTAGAGAAATGAGGTATAGTCCATTGGGATCGAATTTCAGGGGCGGCATCAGTTAGGAATCAAGTGATTTCGAATTGGTGTCGCCCGTTTTTTATGTTCATTTTTTTCTCCTACGCAACCTGAAAAAAATGATGACTTTTTGCTTGACGAAAGTCTACAAATTCTATAGAATACAATATGTTCGCAGGAATGGCGGAATTGGCAGACGCGCAGGCTTCAGGTGCCTGTGGTAGCAATATCGTGTGGGTTCAAGTCCCATTTCCTGCATATAAAGGTCTTCGGTGTTTATCGAAGGCCTTGTTTTTTTAGTGTAGAAAAAATTTTTCGAAAAAAAAGGATATCCTCTTTTTCTGCGTAATTTGTTTTATAGAAGTGTCGTGTTTAGTGCAAAAATGGAGGCGGAAATGGGCACAATTAGAGAAATGATTGAGCAAATGGAGAGGGAGACATTAAGCCCTTACG
>JAILGL010000082.1 GCA_024696825.1 Lachnospiraceae bacterium | reverse complement strand
TGTTTACGTGTTTCATTATCTTCCTCCTAGATATTTTTTTATGTAAATCTTTAAACTAATAAGCTTAAAGAATTCCATACTTAATCTTTACTCTTTGAAGCTTTTTTATAAGTCCCTCTCCAAAGAAAAATATAACAAGCGACGCCCCAAAGGCGTGATGTAAATCATAGGGGACTCCCGTGATATACACCGTTCTAAGAAATTTCATTCCCACCTCATTACTTTCAGGATCCACCATTCCCTGCATCATCATTGACGCAAAATTAAGGATTCCTCCATATATGATAAAGCTTACAAAAAATGTAAATATAGTCATGGTAACTACATCTGCAGGAAGCTTTTTTCGTTGAGTTATAACTCCAACAATTAATCCTAATACGCCAAATGCATATAATCTCCATCCAAAGAAATTACCACGAGCCCCCTGAATCAGAAATATAATGTATCCAAGCATTTCACAAAATATAACTGAAACCACAGGACCTGCAACGATTTTAAATGAATCGTAAACCCTTCCTGTACTCTCTTCAAAAAGTGAGCTGGCCTTAATATCTGCTCTGTTAAAGGTAAGCCCGCTTAAGAAACCTATAAGTCCCCAGGCAACCATCTGCCAAGGTGTCCAAGGCCCCTGACCGTCAAAGACATTACATATAAGTCTTGATAAGGCCCCTGTTAAAAAGCCTGCCTCAGGCCCTAAGGATATACCTGTAATTATTACTATGGCAGTTCCTGCATGGAGGGGAACCGTATGAGTACATATAACATTACTAACCACTGCAAATGCAGTCATAGTGGCAAGAAGCACCACCTCCCTGGCTCTTGGTTTCCTATATTCAAACACCATGAAAAATGGCAATATACAGGTTAAAAGCACCAGTAAACTCATAATTATATAATGCTGTTGTTTAAATACATAATAAAATACAAAGAATAACAGTGGGATTATTACCATTATGGAAATCACTGCAAGAACTCTTCTTTTAAGAATATTTTCTTTAAATTTTTCAGCATCAAAAACTCTTCCTATATTCATATAATCCCCCTTTCTTTAAAAATGTATTAAAAATCATTCTAAATTACTTTCTTTAAAACATGTCCTCCACGAGTATCACATTCTCCACAAGACCTGCGCAGATTCTTCTGGTATTTGTGGTATAAAACATATTGTCTATAAAGAACTTTCTCTTTTCATCTGATACTATGATTTCACCGTCAAATAAAAGTGAAACATAATCAGAATACTTTGCTACAAATTCCATATCGTGAGACACGATAATTATGGTCTTTCCTTCATTTTTTAACTCTAATAAAAGCTCTGCAAATTCATCCTTTGCCTTGGCATCAAGCCCCTTTGTAGGCTCATCTAACAAAAGAATATCAGGCTCTGTAAGTAAAAGCTTTCCTATGGCAAGTCTTTCTGACTGCCCACCACTTATATCATAAGGATGATTTTTTCTTATATCAGTAAGGTTCAGAGTGCTAAGCATCTTTTCAACTCTTAGTTTTATCTCTTCATCCTTTATGCGCTTATTTCCTCTCTCATAAACTGTAAAGCTTTCCGCAAGCTCATCTTCTACTGTAATCTCAGTAAATAACAGCTTCGGATTCTGAGGAAGATAGGCTGCACTTCCATCTATCTTAAGCTTACCTCTTAAAGGCTTATATATGCCTGCTATAAGCTTTAAAAGAGTAGTTTTGCCTGAGCCATTACCACCCATTATGGAAAATATACAGCCCCGATCTACCTTTAGACTTAAGTTATTTAAAACATTCTTACCTGCGCCTTTGTAAAGATAATCGATTTCTTTTATATTAACTACAGGCTTATTTTCTGACTTTTTTTCTGACTTTTTATCTTTCTTTTTATCTGTCTTTTTACTCAGCTTTTTCTTAAAAGCATCACCTGTTTCTGTCCCTTTTAATTTTCCCTCAAAATTATCTAACCTCTTCTCACTGCTTACCGTAAGCTTATGAGAAAGCCCATTACTAAGCTCATTTTTAAGCCACTCCCGTCCCTCATTTACAGAGATTGGTGGATTATCACTAGTCTTAACAAATCCCTTTTTAACGCACTCTATATACATTCTCATAGCCTGTGGCAAGGCATTATAAATGCTGTCATCTCCATCGGCCTTAATAAATAAATCGTGGAGACCCTTTGGAGAAACATCTCCTGTTATTTTTCCATCCTCTAAAACCACGACTCTGTCAGCATAGGAAAATACCTTTTCAAGCCTCTGCTCAGCTATAATTATAGTCACTCCAAATTCCTTATGAATCTGCTCAACTATATTTAAGAAATTCTTAGAAAGCACGGGATCTAACTGAGTGGTAGGCTCGTCCAGT
>JAILGL010000081.1 GCA_024696825.1 Lachnospiraceae bacterium | reverse complement strand
TATAAAGTTAAATTCACGAAAAGACATTATATACTAACAACACAAAAAAGGCAAGAAACTAATAATTAAATTAGAATCCTGCCTTTTTAATTCAGACAAAACATATCTGAATCATCATATAGTTTTTTACCGTTTTACTTTCCCCTTAAGTAAACTAAAATCATAATAATAATCCCACCAAAATATCAATCAATTCTTCAATTAATTAGTCAGGCTTAACCCACTCTTCTGACTGAATGAGGAAGTGGCTGTTCATTGGATAATTACCAGTTCCAAGCTTGTGATAACCAACCTTAAGAATACATCTGTAATCTTTATTCTTTCTTGAATCTATAGCAATTCCAATATTCTTAGATTCACTATACTGATTATAAGTTGATCCTGAAACACCATATTTTTCAATAACCTTTTTATCAGTTACAGTATTCCACTGCTTTGATAAAAATACGGTTCTAGGTGCATCTAAAACAGGCTTACCATTACCTGCAGGTGGCTGAAGCTTATCTGGATCATATCCTCCTGCCTTTGTAATATTATAAAGGATACCACCTTCATCCCACTCAGGGTTTGCAGCACCATTACCGTAAGGACTGTTTCCTGTACAGGTAGCCTGGCCCTTAGCAACTCTGTCCTGGTTAATCTGTAAGAAGCACATAACCTCTCCATAATAGCCATCTGAATCAGCATTGTTATACTGAACTCTACCCTGATAGTAACCAAGAATGTTATTAAGTCTTTCACGAGCTTCATCTATACCAATATCTGAAACCTCAGCACAGAACTGAGTGTGCATGTTAGTAAGAATCTCGGTATCACTTTCAAGTCTTGCTCTCTCAAGATATGGCTGTGAAAATATAGCTACTACTCCGATAAGTATAGCCATAAGCGCCATAACAACCATGAGCTCCACCAAAGTTACACCTCTTGAATCATTCCTTAAACTTGTTAGAATTTTTTTCATAACCTTTCCCTCCATTCACTACATTTTTCACCACGGGGAAATCGCCCCATCCATACATTTACAAACAGATGAGGTCCTCCCTGGTTGAATGAATCTAAAAGCCCCTTCTCCTAATAAGAGCTGTTAAATACATTTTCTTCTTTTCTAAAAAAATTTTTTTCGATATATCCTGTTTCTTTATTATATCTTTTATTTAAGTTATCGTCAAGTAATTTATGCGTATTTAACAGCATCTGCTGCACGGTGTATAACCTAGACGTTTTGCTTTTTTTAGTCTTATTTTTATACAGCTGTCAGAAAGATATCTGCAACCTTTATGATGATATTTAGATCCTGTTTCTGTGATGTAAACATATTTCTTACTCTTGGTCTTTTTACTTTTTGAGCTCGTATTTTTTGAGCTGCTTGTAGCTTTACTTTTATTCTTAGAACTACTAGAGCTACTATAACTACTGTAGCTATAATTATTCTTTGAAGAGTGCTTAACCTTTATACAACGGTATTTTAAATTGTTGCCATTGGTGTAAAAAATTATGGCTCCATTTTTATCAGTTCTAAATAGATATTGAGAGTATTTCTTAACTCTTCTAAGTACAAATTTTGTCGGATGACCATAGGAATTATTTTTACCAACGGAAATAACCGCCACGCCGTAAGCCGATAATAGGGCATTTTTCACAAACATAATTCCATTAGCTGCATCTGAGCCATGATGGCTTATTAGATAAATGTCTGAAGCATAGGTCATTCCTGAAGCCATTATATTATGCTCCACTCTCGCAGTGGCATCCCCCATATATAAAAATGATCTTTTACCATAGGTCACGCGCATAACTATGCTGGCCTCATTTTTATCTGAGGAACTTGCGTCCACAGAAAGAATCTTTGCATAGCATCCCTCTGCAAGCTTAAGCCTGTTGCCTGTCTTTGGTATTACCTTTTTAACCTTGTATTTTCTTATGGCTCTTTTCATTCTCACATAGCATTTGGTATCAGATTTTATCTTCGGCATTATTATCTTTTTTACCTTATATTTTTGAATAACCAAGCTGGCACTTTCCATATGATCGGCGTGAGGATGAGAAACCACTAAGGTACTTATCCTTTTCACCTTTAGCTTTTTGAGTTGTTTCATAAGCTCATCATATTCGCTTAGTCTGCCGGTATCTATAAGAATACTTCTTTTCCCTATTTTTATTAACTCAGCATTTCCCTGAGCCACATCAAGGTATGCAAATACAGCTCTTTTAAGAGTCGCTGCATCAGTTCTTTTTTCAGGAAAATAAAGCTTAGGATATAAACTGCCATGTAAAAATAAAACAAGAGACATTAATAAAATAAAGTATTTTTTAAATGTCTTTTTAAATGTTTTATAATTATCCATATTTTCCTCCCATATTGTAAATCCAAATCATTTCCGTATATATTTATATAAATTATATCACAGCGAAAAAAATACACCAAATAAAACCGCTAAAATCCACTAAAAAACTCCCAATATTTAACACATTCTTAACATGTATAAAATATTGGGAGTCTGTAGTTTTAATTAATATAAAATCATTAAATTTTTCTTTTAATTTTCTTTTGTAAGAGGTTTTAAACCATGGTCCACTAACTCTTCATTTATCACGTCTAAATCATATACTTTGTTATTAATATTAGTGGCGATTATTATATCTCTTTTATTCTTTGGATAGAGGTCGCTTAGCTCGTAGCTTTCAAGCACACGCCTTATACTTTTTCTATCCATTTGAGCCGCTATACATATCATAATCAGGTAATCTCTGGTGGGCGAGGTTTTCACTCCATTTACAATATCGTAGAGATATGATTTTGACATATAGCCGTTAAGGGTTCTGCTAATGGCACTAATACTAATATTATTATCCATAAAATATTTGCTAATTACGGTTTTATCATCCTCACCATATTTATCCAAATACTCATCCATATTTTCTTTTTTTATGGAATTTAATATATTATTTAAACCTGTAGTACTTTCCTCTTTCAACTTTTTTTCCTCCTACATTAATAAGTTACTAATCCACCTTATACGCTTACTTTACTGAGCTTCTTCATAATTCTTGCCTGAACCTTTAGATAATAAGCAGTTTCCGCTGCATTTAAATCCTCATCTTCAATGGCATTAAATTTATCCATCATCTCTTCATACTCAGCAAGCCATTTTCCATAATCCTCCATGTATGTAATAGGATCTTCATTGTATTTATCAATAAATTTAATATAACGGTTAAACCACTTCTCATACTTATCCATGGCAGCCTTAAACTTCTTACTTACACCCTTAGATGTCTTTGAAGAGTTATTGTTACCACTTTTCTTACCGGAAGATTTTTTATAGGATGGTATGAGCTTTTTAGGTACCTCTGCCGTCTTTAACATTGTAGCATAATCTTCTTCAAAATTATATTTAGAAAAGTTTTCTTTTTCAATAGTAAAGGTAATAAAAATAGCTCTATCTACTAATGGTATTATAGTTTGAAATTCCACTGTTTTACTATTTTCAAGCTTAACATAACGTGATTTTGCTCCGCCGACAGAAACATCTTTTTCTTCCTTTTTATCACTACTTTTATAGCCTCTGTTATTCATAATATCCTTGCTATATTTTTTCCTAATCTTATTATAATCATATCCAGTCTTGCTCTTAGAATATTCAAATTGAACATAATTATAATCCCCATCCATATCCTTTACACTAAAAGCATAACTACCACTGCCTGTATCCTCTTCTTCACCAAAATACTCAGGTATCTGGAAGGTTACACTCCTATAACTATAAGGTGTTGTTGCAACTGTAGCTTCCTCTTCCGCTTCATTTTCTGCTTCTGCCTCGGCAAGCTTCTCCTTCTCTTCCTCTATTTCCTTCTCTGCCTGCTTCTCGGCAACCTTTCCCTCTTTCATGTATTTACTTGCACCCTTAATAGTGTCAGCGTTGGCACCCAGGATAACCAAGGTCCAGAATAAAATAAATGCAACGGCAAGGCCATTTACAACTGTACCTGCTATTCCCAAACCCTTGGACTGCTGCTTCTTGGACTTTGTTATTATCTCAATTATACCAAGTAAAAGGCCGATAACAGCCGGCACTAAAGCAATAATTCCACAGGCAGGAATTATACCAATAATAAAACTAATAATTCCAATAATTAATGATGCTATTCCCATAAATATTCTCCTTTCACCATAAAATCCCGTTAAGAAAATATAATCCATTTTGAAATGAGACTAATATTTTCCACAACAAAAAATACATCGATTGTAAGTATGTAAATTGCCATAATCATAATGGTTATATAATCAATGCTTCTTAAAACCCTTATGTTTTTATATTTGGTAAAAATGAGATATAAGCGCATAATAATGTTTAAGAAAGCAAAGACTCCTATAATCAAGGCATTTACATTTTGCACTTCGTGAAAATTCATATGCAGAACAGCATTAAGAGTCCTGGTTCCACCGCAATACGGGCAGTTTCTCCCTGTCATTCTCTTATATGGACATTGAAAGAAAGTATATTTTGACAGAGATAATGCATTTACAAGTATTGGGTAAGCTAATAAATATAGCTCCAGAAACAGACAAGTCAGATTAAATTTTTTATAAAAATCATCCTTGAAAAATATCCTAAACATAGCAATTTTCCACCCTTCTGTTCTTGTATGAATCCTTTTATTTATGATAGCATTTACAATAAAAAAAATCGTCCGCTGATAGCGGACGATTTGACAAGTCACGTAGTTACATTTCTCCAAAAAACAGTAGGAATAATCCTATAAAACTCCAATATCCAATCAATATAATGGCTGAAGCAATAAACTTTAAGGCCTTATTATCCTTATTTTTCCCTTTAAATTGAACTATCTTACTCCTTATTCCAAGATAGTCCCAGCACCAGATTATAGTTCCAAAAAAGATCACATTCATATTAAACCAATATTCTATAGTACCCGGTTCTTTTCTTTCTGATTGAACATGACTCACTACAATCATTATGTCCATAACAATCACCGCCAAATAAACTACAGTGGCAATAATCATATTTAGAAGCTTTCCCTTTCTATATCCTACAGGGTACTTTTCACGCTTTTTAGAATAGCCAAACAAGACACTTTTTATGTTGGATTTTTTCTTACCATCATAGTCATCCAAAAGCTTTAATATGTAAAGGTCCTCTGACAGCTCATAAATATCTCTGTACCTGTCCTCCGGCTTTAGCTCGATACATTTTTCCACTACCTCTCTAAAACCATTAGCAGGCTTTTTCTTATCAGGAAAACCTCCTGTTAATAAGATATTTAAAACCACTCCAAAGGAATAAATATCTGCTCTCCCATCCGACTCTCTAAAGCCATACTGCTCAGGAGCCGCAAAGCCCTGAGTTCCCATGTAATAAGTATCCTGCTCCTTATCACCGTCATATTCCCTAAATGTATCTAAGTCAGTAAACATAATTCTTTTATCACTGGTAACCATTATATTAGACGGCTTTAAATCCCTGTGAATAATAGGCGGATTCATCTCGTGCATAATCCTTAGATTGTTAATTATACCTGTTACAACCACATTTAGATCCAGTTTCTCTAAGCCATTATCCCCTATATATTTATCAAGGGACCTTCCACCTATATATTCCTCGATTACGACTATATGTCTGTCATCTACAAGAATTTCTTCAATTAGCGGACACATACTAAGACTCAACTCCCTAAGCCTCTTATAAACAGGAAGCATGGTCTTTGGCCTTATCTTCTTTATAAAAAGCTGGTCTGTATCCACATTTTTAACAATAGTAATTCCCTTTCTCCTGTCTATCTCTGTAACCTCAGGATAGCAGGAAAGCTTATATCTGTCCTCCATGGAAAGCATGATCTCACCCCCCTGATTCCTTCCAAAATAAACCTATATTCTTTTATCAGTTCAATGCCCATATTTGCTACTATTATACACTATTATTTTTGCGCTGAAAACAATTTAATTTTTTTCTTGACTTATTGTATATCAAACTGTATAATAATAAATCGAGTCGTGTCAAAGACACACTCGAAACTAAATAAAGGGGCATAGTTCATCGGTAGAATAAGAGTCTCCAAAACTCCAGAGCTGGGTTCGATTCCTAGTGCCCCTGTACTAAAAACCTCCTTGAGGCCTTCGGCCTTAAGGAGGTTTTTAGTACAGGGGCACTTGTAAAGCTAAACAGTTCTAGAGCTGGGTTTGATTCTAACGCTTCACCTCTACTTTTACCACCTCAGGATAGTTATTCACCCTTACAGGCAGCACGCTATTTCCAAGACCTCTGCTTATATACATGGTCATATCTCCAAAGGTATGCTCTCCCATATAGAGCTCAGGGAAAAATTCAATTTCAGGAGATAAAAGACCACCCTTTCCAGGAATTATAATCTGGCCGCCATGAATATCTCCAACAAAGACAAGATCTGCACCTGTAGTTTCATATTCCTCATATCTTACAGGTTCATGAGAAAGTAAGACCTTAAGCCTTTTATCATCACTCCAACCGTAGTCAGAAACATTTGAATTATCAGCGGCTCCGGCTATTAGAATGGAGGATTTTTTATCTCCCTTACCTATCTCACATTCCTCCATTAAGCCATCCATAAAATGAACGCCAAGCTCATCTATATCTTTAATAAACTTATCAAATCTATCTCCATAAAGACTTACCTCATGATTACCTGTAACATAGTAAACAGGGGCAATTTTAACTGCTCCCTCAAAGAAATTATAGGCAAGTGGGTAGCAGGTATGGGCGCCATCAACCACATCACCTGTGACAATTATAATATCGGGATTACATTTTTCTATTCTCTTAAGTAGCCTTTCCTGCTTAAATCCAAAAAACTGATTATGAAGATCAGATATCTGAACTATAGTAAGACCGGAATCACTTATAGATTCACAATCCTCTCTCACCTCATAACTATATTCTGTAGTCACCAGATGATAGTTTTGATACAGGCAAAAAACAATAAATACACACCATAAAATCAAAAATAATGGAACTGTAATATAAAACTTTTTCTTCCTGGTTTTATGATGAAATATTTTCATTCCAAGAAAGGCACCTATGGCGCCACCTAAGACCGCCACTGTAATTAGGGCCATTTCAGATATTCTATATTTTTCATTTTTAGCTTTTCTTTTATCGATTCCATACATGAATAAAGCTAAAAGATTTATGGCAATTAAATATATTACTAAAATCATTTATTAAATCCTACTCCTTTGGTTGTAAACATTTTCAACAAATTCCGATAATATAGGCAAAAAAATAAAGCTGAAAATCGGACTCGAACCGACGACCCCTTCATTACGAGTGAAGTGCTCTACCAACTGAGCTATTTCAGCAAACAAGGGTATTTTACACGAATATAGACATTTTTGCAAGTCACACCAAGGTGTAAAATACCCATTTTAATCATTAAATTTTTTAGTACTATCGCGTCTTTCTAATTAATATATGCACTAAACATGCTCTGTGCTATAGGAACTGCGTACTGGCTACCTGTTCCTGAGCTTTCAACAACGATACTAATTGCTATTTTAGGGTTCTTATAAGGAGCGTAGCCTATAAACCAGGCGTGGCTTGAACCCTTAGAGTCATACTCTGCAGTACCGGTTTTTCCTGCCACCTTGTAAGGAAGAGAGGAAAGACTTCTGGCGGTTCCATAATCTGTAACCTGGCACATATACTGACCTATTTCCTCAGAAACACTCTCACTTATAACCTTTCCGTTTTTCTTTTCCTTATACTGTTTAACCACTGTTCCATTATCATTTACTATGGAGTCCACGAGATATGGCTTCATCATAACACCCTTATTAGCTATGGTTGCTGCTACCATTGCATTTTGAAGCGGGGTTACAAGAGTCTTTCCCTGACCGATTGCAGTCTCTATTTTTTCTGCAGTTGAGGATTTACTTGTCACACTGATTTTACTGCTCTTATACTCATAATCTGCCATAAGCCCTTTGTTAAATCCAAATCTTTCAGCAAGAGTTACTAACCTGTCCATATCTATATTAAGACCGATATTTGCAAAGGAACAGTTACAGGATTCAGCCAGTGACTTTGCAAGATTTACATTGCCATGCACCTCACTGCCATAGCATTTCATATCCGCATCCTCACCAAAGTTCGCCGTACCCTTACAATTGTAATTATACTCTGCATAGGTGGAACTGTTTTCAATAAGATATTCAATGGCTGTAAGGACCTTAAAGGTTGAGCCGGGAGGGTACTGTCCCTGTGTCGCTCTATTTAAAAGAGCTGAGCTGTCATCATCTGCCTTAACTAAGCTGTCCCAGTTTTTATCAACTGTGTTAGGATCATAATCAGGCTTTGAAACCATTGCAAGAATCTTACCTGTGGAAGGCTCTATGGCCACCACTGCACCTCTGTTATTACCCAGAGCCTCATAGGCCACCTTCTGAAGCTTATGATTAAGAGTGGTAATAACATTGTCTCCCGGATTTTTAACCCCTTTAAAGTCATTTACAAGCTTTGTAAGGGGATTTATATCCGAGGTTAGAAGAGGATAGCAATAAGCCTTTTCTATGCCCGTCATGGTGTTCTTCTCGCGTCCCACCACGTGAGCATACATATTTTTGTAAGGATATATTCTTTCGATATTGCCATCCATATCCTCCTTGGTATAGGCAAGCCTCTTGCCATCCGCAGACTTTATGCTTCCCTTTATAATTCGCTTATTTAAAATGGTATATCTGGTATTGTAAGGATTATTAATTTTCTCCTTGCTTTGAAAAATCATAAAATAAGAAAGGTATGCAATCATTCCCAAAAACAGTAAAACAAATGCATAGGTAACCATTATAATATATGGATTTGCTCTCTTATTTTTCCTGATATTCTCACCATTTTCAGCATCTATATCTCTTCTTTTGTCTCTGTTATTTCTTCTCCTACCCTTTGAATCGCTCCTGCTCCGGCTGTTTTTACTTCTGGTATTCTTAGCATTTCTTCCGGAGCTCCTACTACGACTATTTCTTCTATCTTCACCACTCTTCATCGCCAACCTCTACCTCTCTTTTTACAAGTTCTTCCTCTATCTTCTTTCTGTCAGCTTTATCAAGTACATACATTCCCTGAATTATACTAAAGAGCACAAATGTACTGATTACAGAGCTTCCGCCATAGCTAATAAGCGGTAAAGTTACACCTGTGGATGGTATAAATTTTATGGCACCTCCTACCGTTAGGAAAACCTGGAAAATGTATTCTACAGCCAGACCTAAGGCAGTGAGCTTGAAAAATCTTCTTCTAATTTTTAACGCTACATTTATAAACATTACAAAGCAGCTAATCTCGATAATTATAAGGCAGATGGCGAAAAATGCACCGAATTCCTCAGAGATACAGGAGAATATAAAATCACTCTCAACTACGGGAATATAATTCGGGGCACCACCTGTAAATCCAAGTCCAAACCAACCTCCCGTGCCGATTGCAAAGAGAGACTGGCACACCTGATAGCCCTCGCTTTCTATGTGAGACCATGGGTCCTTCCAGGCTAATACTCTGATTCTTACATGGGAGAATAACTTGTAAGAAACCATTGCCGCCACTGCTCCCATGGAAAGTCCGCCAAATAAATATCCAAAATTACCACTGGCAACAAATACGATAAACAGGTAGGTTATAAAGAATAAAAGTGCAGAACCAAGATCCTTTTGCGCTACCAGTATAAGTACATGTATGGCCGCCAGAATGCTTACCTTAAATACCCTTTTAAAGGTTACATCCTTTTCCAAAAGAGCACTTAGGAAAAATACATAAATGATTTTAACAAACTCGGAGGGCTGCATCTCAAAGCCACCGATCTGAATCCAGTTTTTAGCTCCATAATGCTCCTTACCTATTACAAACACAAGTCCCAAAAGTCCTATACCAATGGCCGCGTAAATAATTCCAAGCTTATTAAAATATTTAAATTTCTCGATTATAAGGGGTACAAAAAGGCAGACCAGACTTATAATCCCTATGTAAACCATTTGCTTAATGGCATATTTAATATCGATTCTTGTAAGCACCACAAGACCAATCATTATAAACATAAGAACGTTATTTAAAAGTTCTCTGGAAAGGTCCTTGTAGACAAATCTATAAGCCTCACTTATAAATACTAAAAGAATTATCTGGAACACATATATAATCAGCACTCCAATCTCTTTCGTGTTAGTATAAAGAACTGAAAATGTCATGAGCTGAATGAAAAAAATGGTTCCAACCTGCTGCTTATATATTTTTATTTTTTTCTCTTCACTTGCAAGTAATACAGTAAAACATTGAAGAGTATATATGAGAAAGGAGACAATTATTACTCCTTTGAAAACCTGCATAAGTACATTACTCATGTCTTTTCTTCCTTTCATTTTATTAGCCTATATACGCCCTAAAACCCTCTCTACTTCTTCTTTATTTTCATCATAAAAATCTATTCTAAAAATGTTAATTCCTTTGTTTTTATATTGTCCTAATCTATTAATTTCATCAAATGCATCTCTTGTAATAACTCTGTTGTAGCAGAATTTACAATAGTTAAGAGCAGTGAATTCATCCCGCTTTAAAGGTGTTTTTTTAGGCGCCTTGGCAGTAAGATTTATTCTCTTAACAGGGGCTTTTTCTATATCATCTAAGCCCTTTTCCTTCTCGCATCCTGTAAAATAAGAATTCACACAACCCTTAGATATCATGGCACATATTTTACCATAAATAACCTTCGTTGCATATTTATAATTATCATTATCCTCTTCATATTCAAAAGGCAGAGTAAGACCTAAAAATCCCATGTTAGAATAAGCCTTAAGGGCCTCAGAATTAACTATATACATGGAGGTATCGCC
>JAILGL010000028.1 GCA_024696825.1 Lachnospiraceae bacterium | reverse complement strand
ACTAAGAGGATGAACATATGAAAATCAGAACAGGTTTTGTAAAGAGAACTGTCGGCAATGAAGTGGTTGTTGTTGCGACAGGAAAAATGAGTAGAAATTTTAATGGTATTACCAGGTTAAATGAGTCTGGTGAGCTTCTTTGGAATGAGCTTGAAAATGGTGCGGATGTGGAGTCTCTCACAAAGGCCCTTATGGATGAGTATGAGGTTTCTGAAGAAGTTGCAGAACGTGATGTAAAGGTATTTTTGAAAAAACTTAAGGATGCAAATATTTTAGAAAAATGAGTTTTAAATTGAGTGAATATGAGAGCACTATTAGAATGGTTTTGGATAGCGAAGGTGAATTCAGAATGTATCCAAAGGGAATCAGCATGTTGCCTCTTTTGAAGGAGGGCAGGGATTCGGTGGTGCTTGTTAAGCCAAAAGGTACGATAAAAGCGTGGAACATTGCATTTTATAAAAGGGATAATGGCGCATTTGTCCTGCACAGAATAGTTAAGACTCACAGGGAAGAGGGGCTTTACGATATGTGCGGCGACAACCATATTAGTATCGAGCATGGAATCAGGGAAGACCAGGTTATCGGCGTGGTTAAGAAAATATATATCGGCGACCGCTGTATTGGATCCCATGATTTATGGTACAAGGTCTATGTTAATTGCTGGAAATCTATGTTTGTGAGAAGGGTTTTCTTTAAGCTTAGAAGTATATTTAACAAGGTTTCTGAGGTGATTAAGGGTAGTAGTAAAAATGGCGATGTGCATTAGTTAAGTAACATGTGTTAATAACATGTGTTAATAGCATGTGTTAATAGCATGCGTTAATTGGATGCTGTAATTAGGTGGAGTAAATTCAGTTTAAGAAATAAGCGATTCTTTTAAATGAGTTGCGAAAGGTGAGTAAAGTGAACAAGGACCGGGACACTATAAGGTGGATATATGGGCGAGCCAAAGAGCAAAAGGTGAGCCTTATAATTTTAATGATTGGAACCTGTGTCTTTGCATCTACCTCGGCAGTTTTTGCGTTGACTTGTAGGGGAATTATTGATGCTGCTGTTTCAGTAAATAAGGCAGGGATAATTAAATATGGACTATTGCTTGCAGGGATAATTCTGGTACAGCTCATTTTACGACTGAGCATTCGTTCTCAGGAGGAATTCGTTCAGGCGCGACTGGAAATATCATTTAGGAAGAAAATCCTTTCGGCAGTGATGTCCAAGGAATACAAAGATGTTAGTAAATTCCATAGTGGAGAGATTCTTAACCGTATGTTTTCCGATGTAAATGTTGTGACAAGCGGCGTTACGGGAATCGTACCAAGTGTCTTTAATATGGTCACAAGAATTATTTGTGCGGTGGTAGTGTTACTTGTTTTAGAGTGGAGGCTGACCATTTTATTTATGGTTGCCGGAGTTTCGCTGTTTTTTGTTTCCAGATTTTTCAGAGGGAAGATTAAACATCTTCACAAGGAGGTACAGGAAACTGAGGGAAGGGTTAGGTCATTCCTCCAGGAGACAGTGGAAAATATCCTTGTAATCAAGGCATTTGGCGTTGATGAGAAGCTTAAAAATGAGGATTCCGAGAATCAGGAAGAGCATTTTAAGGCAAGGATGAGAAAGCGAAGAGTAAGCATTTTTGCAAATGCGGGCTTCAACTTTATTTTTCAAATGGGATATCTAATTGCTCTTGTTTGGGGAGCGTTTGGTATATTTTATGGTGTTATGACATTTGGTACCCAGACTGCCATACTGCAGCTTGTGAATCAGATTCAGGCGCCATTTGCAAATCTTTCAGCGGTTTTACCGAAGTATTATTCAATGCTTGCGTCGGCTGAAAGAATTATGGAGTTAGAGAATTTGCCGGATGAGGTCGAGACCGAGAGAAGAATCGAAAAGTCCGATTTCAGGGAGCTTAGGGTGAAGGACCTTTCATTTTCTTATGGAGAGCTTTCAGTTCTAAAGGACACAAGCTTTACTATTAAGAGGGGAGAGGCCGTTTCTCTTACAGGTATATCCGGTGGTGGAAAGACAACATTTTTCCTGCTTATTCTGGGAGCTTACAAGCAGAGTAAGGGGGAAATGCTGATAAATGGGGCGAGAGATTCATTTAATCCTGGTATCGAAACCAGACACATTTTTTCATATGTGCCACAGGGAAATTATTTATTTTCAGGTACTGTTGCATATAACATTTCATTCCTTGAACAGGGGGAGGAAATGGATATGGAAAAGGTGAAGAAAGCCGCTAAAATCGCTTGTGTAGAGGATTTTATAAATGAGCTTCCAAAGGGTTACGACACCAAGGTGGGCGAGAAGGGCTTCGGAGTTTCTGAGGGCCAGGCTCAGCGAATCGCCATTGCGAGGGCTGTTTATGCTAATTCGGAAATCTTTCTTTTGGATGAGGCCACCAGCGCCCTTGATGAGGAGACGGAGGCCAAGGTTCTTAAGAACATCGCATCCCTCGAAGGAAAAACTCTCATTGTGGTAACCCACAGGAGAGCAGCATTAGAAATATGTGACAAACACCTTTATCTAAAGGATGGAGTAATAAGTGAGGAGTAACTTCCAAGGCTTGAAAGGATAAGCTTGAAAGGATAAGCTTGAAAGGATAAGCTTGAAAGGTTAAGCTTGGAAGGTTAAGTCTGAAAATGTAAAGTGTGGAAACAAATGGAAAGAAGCATGAAGAATTACGAAAATGAGGAGCAATACCTTTTACATCTCATAAGGTCGGTGATGAATTTTAGAAAACCTGATACTATGCCGGGCAACTTAAGTGTAGAAAGACTTTATAAAATAGCAAGTTTTCATCAGGTTGAAAGCATTGCCTATTATGGCCTTGAGAAAACAGGTATGACCATAGAAAAGTGGGAGGATATAAGAGACCAGGGCATCATGAAAAGCATAACTCAGCAGACTGAGTTAGATAACATTTCAAAGGCCTTGACTAGTGCAAAAATCAGGCACATTACATTAAAGGGAAGTAATCTCAGGTATCTTTATCCACAGTTAAATTATCGAAGCATGTCGGATTTGGATATTTTAATTGATTCCGAAAATGCTGAGCAGGTGAGAAACATTCTTGAAGAAATGGATTACACTACGATAAGCTTTGGCGAGCATATACACGATGTTTACCAGAAAGAACCATTTATGAATGTGGAGATTCACAGAAAGCTATTTGATTACACGACACCAGAGTTTAACAGGGTATTTGACAAAGCATTTGATAATGTATATGAGGTGCAGAGTATTGAGTGTGGAGTTTTAGGCAGGGAGAATACAGAGGATAAAGAAGCAGGGGCAAGTGCAGATATAACATACCGTTTTCAACTTGATATCGAGCATGACCTGGCGTACATCCTTGCACATCTTGCAAAGCACTATAGAATGGGCGGTACAGGTATCAGATCCTTTTTGGATTTGTGGGTATTTTTGAAAAGACACCGCTATGATATTGACTATCCAAGACTTAATAGAATTTTGGATGAAATGGATTTTAGAAATGAAGCATATTCCTATCTGAATCTGAGTATGGTGCTATTTGGCAGTAAGCCATCTAATAGGATTTATGATTCCATGATTGCTTACATTTTTAGGGCCGGTGCATACGGCTCAGTGGCCATGAAGGTTGAAAATGACATTCGCCGAAGTGGCAGATTTATTTATTTTTTGAGGCAGCTATTCCCGACAGTTAAAGATATGAAAAATACATATCCAGTGCTTAAGAAACATTTATATCTTTTGCCGGTATGTTATATTCATAGGCTTACCGTCGGTAGCATAAAAGGCTGGGGGTACACAAAAAGGAAATTAGAAGGTATTTTTAAGAGAAGTTAGTTGGGATTTTGTAAGGTCCACAAATTAGACTTTTAAAATCAAAAAGATTTAATGAAGTCATAATTTGAGCATTTATAAGGATCTCAACCAACCAAAATGGAGGAAAAGCATGATTAAAAACATGAAAAAAACAGGAAGAATTTTGCGTAAAAAAAGTAGTGGGGTACTAAAGAAATTGGGGTGTTGCATCGTGGCAACAGCTTTAGTAGTCGCATCTGCAAACTTTGGATTTACTCCTAAGTCAGATAGCGTTAAGAAGGCAAAGGCTGCCGCTGACTCTACATTTACGGATTTATCACAGAGTGAAATTGTAGCTGAAATGGGTGCCGGCTGGAACATTGGAAATCAGCTGGAAGCTTATGATTCATCAAGTGGAAATCCATCAGAGACAGCATGGGGAAATCCAGAAATTACACAGAGTATGTTTGCAGCAGTAAGAGAAGCAGGCTTTAAGTCAGTAAGAATTCCTGTTTCATATCTTAATTATTTATATGCAGATACAAATGGGACCAATGGCTATTCAATTAATTCAACCTGGCTTGCAAGAGTTAAGGCAGTAATCGATATGGCATTAGCTGAGGATTTGTATGTAATAACCAATATCCATGGTGATGGTTATAATTCAGTTAAAGGCGGTTGGTTACTTTGTAATGGTTCAGATCAGACCACCATTAAGGCTAAATATGAGGCGTTTTGGAAAATCATCGCAACTACATTTAAGGATTATGATGAGCACCTTATATTTGAATCAATGAATGAGGAGTATGATGGAACATATGAAAATCCAAATTCAACTTATTATTCAAATATAAATGACTATAACCAGATATTTGTAGATACTGTAAGACAGGCTGGCGGCAACAATGACAAGCGTTGGCTCTTACTTCCAGGATGGAATACAAATATTAACTATACAGCTGAAAACTATGGATTTGAAATTCCAACTGACAATTATTTATCAAGCTCTGTTCCATCAGGTGAAAAGAGAATAATGATTTCAGTTCATTACTATGATCCTTGGAATTTCTGCGGCGAGGAAAGCAGCAGTGTTACACAGTGGGGCGACTCAGCTACAGATAGTTCAAAGATAGCAAACTGGGGTGACGAGTCCTACCTCGATGGTCAGTTCCAGAAGCTTTATAATAAATTTACCAGCCAGGGCTATCCTGTAGTAATTGGTGAATATGGTTCAATTGATAAAAATACATATGACTCAACAAATGAGACTTGTCGTGCTGAATTTGCTAACAAGGTTTGTAAATATTCCGTAGAATATGGTTGCATACCTGTTTATTGGGACAATGGATATACCGGAGATTATGGATTCGCATTGTTCGACAGAAGTACGAAAGAAGTTCTTCATCAGGAGATAATTGATGGAATAATGGAATACTATGGCGACGGAGATACTGCATCAGATGATACAACTGAATATGTGGATATTTGGTCAGGAAGTGAAGATTTAGGTTCATGGGGTAATAAAGTTTGGGATGCATCAGTATTTGAAGATGTTGTTACTTCCAGTAATTTAAAATTAACAATTACCTGTGGAACAGCTGATAGTTGGAGTCGTATACAGGTTATACGTGGAAATTGGGATAATAATTTTGGAGAGGCTTATTCTCAGTCAGTAGGAACCTCCACAACAAGAGTTTCATTTGACTTAACTTCTGAAGATGTGGAAATGATTAAGAATTATGGATTAACCATTGTGGGTTACAATGTAACTATTACAGGTATTGCTTCAAAGGGCATTATGGCTCATAAGCTTTACAGCCAGTCTACCTCAGCAACTAATGGTAAGTACTCTAAGCGCTGGGTTTACTTAGTTCCTGAAGATGAGCTTACAAATATTTCATCAGCTGATTTTACAATCACACGTACCAGTGACAGTAAGAAATATACTAAAAATGTAAAGAGCTGCTATAAGGCAATTTCAGCTGATTCTTCAACCTTATCCTATGATGGTTATTATTGGATTTGCTATGCCATGACAGGAATACCTGAAGATGTTGAACTTACTGGTACATGCACGGTGAATGAGATTAGTGAGTAAAAAATCGTAAATAGGAGTGAAATTATGATTAACAGAAATGAGAGTAGTAAAATGGAGTTTGAAAAGAAAATGTATGTGGCACCAGA
>JAILGL010000137.1 GCA_024696825.1 Lachnospiraceae bacterium | reverse complement strand
AATTCCTGTTGCTGAGAATTTAATTTATTACCACTCAAATATTCTCCAAACTTTTTATTAACCGCATCCTGATTTAAGCCTATTAAACTTCTTATAAATGCTGCTAAATTACCAATACTTGTTGTATTGTAGTAGTCGTCCTTTGTACCTAATTCTTTCCATAAAACTTCTTCAAGCTGATCCAAATCATCATTGGTAATCGGCTCGAGATTATATATCTTCTTAACAACCTCATTATCACTATGATCGGCAAGATAATCTATAACCTTTTCTCTGTATGTTCTAATATCGATAATGGTATCTTCTGTTTCATAATCAGAATCAGTTATTTCGTCTTCAATATCAATATCTATTTCCTTTTTATTTCCATCTTTAAGAAATACCATTAACTCACGAACAGATTCACGCAATCTCTCTAACTCTTTTACATCAGGATTAAGCCATAGATGCTCATCTTTAAGCTGCTTTAATTCTTCTGCTTTTTCAAGAACCTGTGGAACCGACGCCTTTTCTTTTAATAAATATTGCGCAATTAATCTTACCTTTTTCACTTCATTTGCAGCACTGTTAATATTTCCATTTTTCAAAATAGATTTCTCAATTTTATACATGATAACATCAAATGAAACTGACAGATAATTGCCCTTTAATCCTGAATCTATAAGAGGTGCTAAGTATCTTTTAACTTCTGCAATTGTAACTGGAGAGATAGCTGTCCAAGTCTCGATATCATAATACTTATCGACATATCTCATAGCTTCTCTTACCTGTATTCTTTCTCCATGATTTTTTATTATTACAATATCGTTATGAAGAGATTCCTTTATTTCTTCGTAGTAATTTTTAAACCATGGATGCTCCTGATACTCTATACTTTGAAGCTCATATAACAGTTCCATCATGATTCCAAAATGTCTCTGTGATAATGTAATAGTTGGAATTATTCCTGCGCCTTCTGGATGCACGTCAAAATATTCAAAATTTCCACAATAATCAAATATTAAAAATTCCTTTTTATCTTTTCCAGGACCAAATACATTTTCACAAAGTCGTGTTCCTCTTCCAATCATCTGAATAAACTTAATCTTGGATTTGACCGGTTTAAAGAATACTAGATTTAAAACAGATGTTATATCAACTCCTGTATCTAACATATCAACAGAAACAGCTATTCTAAACTCTTCTTCTTCGCCAAATTTTATAACCAAATTTTCTGCATAATTAACGGAATAATCAACTAGTTGACAAGTGTTATTAGGCAGCTCCGGATACAACTCTTTAAAACAATCTACTATCATCTGTGCATGCCTATGGTTATAAGCAAATATAATAGTCTTTCCAATAGTTTCTCCACCATTAACCCTAAGACCTGTTGACATTAAATCTTCTAATACTTTCTTGCATGTATTTTCGTTAAATACTTCTCTAAATATTTTATTTGCATCAATATCAGTTTTTTCATCGGAACCATCTATAAAATAATCTTCCAGTTGTTCCTTTTCTGATTCACTTAAATCACTGTATTTGATGCCTTCTCTCATTAACTTAGAAGACTTATTAATCACTCGATAACCTACAAGATATTTCTCCTTAATAGCATCTTCAAGTTTATAATCAAAGTTTGGTATTCCAGCCTCGCACCCAAAGATTCGATAGGTATTTGCATCCACCTCATCCTTAGGTGTAGCTGTAAGTCCTATTAAAAAGCTATCAAAATATTTGAATATTGAACCATATCTGTTAAATATACTTCTATGTGCTTCGTCGATAATTATTAAATCAAACCTGCCAGACATAAATCTCTTATCTTCAGCATCAATGTAATTAATCATTGACTGGTAAGTACAAAACATCATCCTGGCATTATAGTCTTTTTCAGCATCTCCAGATAATTCACATATAGTATGCCCAGTAAAATATTTTTCAAAATTTCTCTTAGCCTGGTTAACTAATGTAGTTCTGTCTGCTAAAAACAAAACATTGCTAATCCAATTATTTTTCAATAAAACATCAACCAACGAAATCGCAACTCTTGTTTTTCCAGTACCTGTTGCCATAACTAAAAGGCCACGTCTATGTTTAGCATTAAGCCACTCACAAATATTTGTAATAGCCATTTTCTGGTATGGTCTATTGGTTATTTCATCATTTATTTCTATATTGGTTATGTTTTTTCTTTCTCTTTTACGGATAATACTTTCTAATTCCTGCAATGTATGGAAAGCCATAACTGTTCTGTCAGGATATATACCATCTATAACCTTAGTCTCATATCCATTGGTATAATATAAAACAGGTCTATATCCATAAACCTTTTCCATACAATCGCCATATAAATC
>JAILGL010000134.1 GCA_024696825.1 Lachnospiraceae bacterium | reverse complement strand
GATAAAGGGATGCCAATAGAACAAGTCCAGAAAATATTAGGGCATTCACAAATCGATACTACTATGAGGTATGCTATGGTTAATCAAAGTAATGTTAAGAGTTCGCATCGAAGGTATATGACGTGATGTAAGTATATGGTTATAAAGATATATTATATTGATAAATAGAATTGGTTATAATGATTAATGATAGAAAGGGTCTCTTAAGGAGATATGTAGGGATGGCAGATGCAATATAAAAAACTAGGTGAAGTTGCAACTTATATTAATGGATATGCGTTTAAACCTGATGACAGAGGAGAAGTGGGATTACCAATTATAAGAATACAGGACCTTACAGGAAATTCATATGATTTGGGATTTTATAATGGAGAATATCCTAAAAAAATAGAAATAAACGATGGGGATATTTTAATATCATGGTCTGCTAGTTTAGGGGTTTATGTTTGGAATAAAGGAAAAGCTTTACTTAATCAACATATTTTTAAAGTTGCTTTTGATAAGATAGAAATTGATAAAAAGTTTTTTGTTTATGCAGTAAGAGAAAAACTTGAGGAAATGATATCTAAGACTCACGGAGCGACTATGAAGCATATTGTAAAACGAGATTTTGAAAATACATTAATACCATTTCCGCCTATTAATGAACAGATACTGATAGCTTCTAAATTGGAAAAATTATCTCGAATTATTGAACTTAGAAATAAAGAAATTGATAATTTGGATAAACTCATCAAAGCCCGATTTGTCGAGCTCTTTGGAGACCCGGTTTCTAATTCGTATGGCTTACCAGAAGCCACATTACCAGAATTGGGTGAGTTTGGTAGAGGAGTGTCTAAGCATAGACCTAGAAACGATCCTAAGTTATTAGGCGGAGATTATCCATTGATTCAAACAGGAGATGTTGCTAATGCTGGATTATACATTACATCTTATAACAGTACATATTCTGAGCTTGGATTAAAACAGAGTAAGATGTGGGACAAGGGAACCCTTTGTATAACTATTGCAGCTAATATTGCTAAAACGGCAATATTGGAATTTGATGCGTGTTTTCCAGATAGCGTTGTAGGATTTACAGCCAACGAAAAGACGAGCAATATATTTATTCATTGTTGGTTTTCATTCTTTCAGGCAATATTAGAATCGCAAGCTCCAGAGTCAGCACAAAAGAATATTAACATCAAGATTCTTAGTGAATTGAAGGTTATTGTGCCAGAAAAAGATAAACAAGATGAGTTTGTAGATTTTATCAATCAAGTCGACAAATCAAAAGTTGCCGTACAGAAGTCACTTGTAGAAACACAGTTGTTATTTGATAGTTTAATGCAGGAGTATTTTGGATAGGTTTTAGATTTATATTTTAAGTATATAGAGTGCTTTTTACGTATTCGGAGAGGAGGACTATATGACCTTAAAAGAATTAAGTTTTAAAGTTAATGGCATTGATGCTAGTGAATCATACCTTATGTGTGCTAAGCAGTGTAGGGATGCTCTTGGTGATGCTATTGATATAGTTTATGAAAAATCACAGTTAGAAAGACCTAAAAAAGCGACAATGCTGGAATTGATTGATAGCCCTGTGGTTACAACATTTTTAAATAATTCTGAGATGGTTAATGCTCTTCATTATGTTCGTATTTTGGGAATGAATGCAGAACACGGTAAGGCTGTGCGTAAAAAAGAGGCTGAGCTTGCTCTTGAAAACATAAAACTATTTGTTTACTATCTTGAAACTAAAGAAGCTAGTGGAGATTCATCATTTAAGCTACCTAAGCATATGAATGAATTAGAAACTAGAAGATTATACGTTGATAAATATTTGGAAGAAGCCGGATGGGAAGTATTAGAAAAAAAGAATGTTCCACAACCTGGTAAAGCAGGTATAGAGATAGAAGTATCGGGAATGCCAAATAAAAAGGGTGAAGGATATTGTGATTATGTTCTTTACGGCAGAGATTGCAAGCCATTAGCTATAGTTGAAGTTAAAAAGACCGCATTGGATCCGGCAGTAGGACGCCATCAGGTTGATTTATATGGCGATTGTATGGAAAAGGTTTATGGATATAGACCTGTTTTATATTATACCAATGGATATGAGACTAAGGTTATAGATGGTATATATCCTGACAGAACAGTTATGGCTTTCCATACATTGCAGGAATTAGAA
>JAILGL010000098.1 GCA_024696825.1 Lachnospiraceae bacterium | reverse complement strand
AGCCAACATAGCCATGGAAAGAGGCGTTGGCGCCAGAGGTCTCCAGGGAATCATGGATGACGTGCTAAAAGACTTAATGTTTAAGGCACCTTCCATGAAAAATGGAACAAAATGCACCGTAACAGAAAATACAATAGAAACCGGCAGATTTATGCTAATTTCAGCATAGTGGTTTTAGCGTAAAGGGGTGGAAGAAAGTAAACATAGAAAAAAGGCTATATTTGAAATTCAAATATAGCCTTTTCTGTATTATGCTGCGTTACATTTGTTTCACATGAGAAGCCTGCTCAGTAACCGTACGTTTCCTGATAGCCGAATTAACCATAAATGTCTTTGCTTTGCTGCATGCCTTGGAAAAATCCAGCTCGGCATAAATCACATTTTCATTTTCAAATGGAGCGCTTTTTGCAATGTACAAATCCTTGCCCTTTGCATACACATTGAATGTGTCTTCCTTGCCTTCATCTGATACATATATGATTCCGCCATTAAGCTTTTCTGTCTTTACCTTAGCCCAATACTCTTCATCAGAAGAATACTCATCCGGATAAGGTTCTTTTTCATAATTAAATGTAGTTAAATCCTTATAAATAGTGAATTCCATAACTTTTACCTCCTTGATAAAAAATGAATTATTATAAATATTTAAAATATTAAAACATTAAAACATTAAAAATATTTAAAGCGTTTATAATACTGCTAAAACATTTTGAAATGATATACGTTAGCGCTGCTCGCAGAAGTCTTTAGCCGCTCCCGGTCGCTGTTTGAAGAACTTATAGACACCTTCAACCATGTCTTGCGACACATTATAACATATTGGGGATGATGATTGTTTGTGGTGATTTTTCTAAAATGCAAATTTTATGGGCGAAAAAATTATTTTAATAATTTTTTTGGAACTTTTTTTTAATTTTTACCTAAAAATCGAAAAAAAATGCGATATTAATATATAGAAGGAGATTTTTTAACAAAGCATAAGTTTTTCCATAAGGAGATATTTTAGAAGAAAGGAGATTGTTGATATGATCAATAACAAAGAAACTTTAAATCGCGCTACATTTAGAGGTATAGGACTTCTTGATGGTGTAACCAGAGTGGACCAGGTTTGTATGGAGGTTTATTATTACACCTATGGCGAGATAACATTTATCGCACCATTTGCAAGAGGCGAGTCCCCTTATAACAAGGTCCTGATTTCTGCCGGAGTATTTGGAGATGAGGAAGGAGATGAGGATTACTATTCTAAGCTGATAGATAGTCAGTTTGATGAAGAAACCCAGGAAGATGTAAAAATCCAGTGTTATGAGATAACAGGAGGATTAGATTTCTCTAATGAATACGAACCAATTATAGACATTAAGGATGTTAAGGTTTTGGACAAGTCCGAGGTGGACAATGAGATCAAAAGGCAGGAAGAAGACAGGATTAAGCATGGTGAGGCGAAAGAATTCACTATCCCTGACTACAACGTAATAAGGGTGAAATGCAGCGCCATCGGGGAGCCTTTCATAGAAAAGGTGTGCGAAAGGCCACTAAAAAAATCCGGCAATTCCGAAAGAGACGTCACCAAACTCGACGTCATAGAGGTAGAAGTTACCATCGGAGAAAAGGTTCACAAAATGAAGTGCGAAGCAACACCAGACCTCATCGAGAAAATGTACGAAATGAAAGATTTCATCGCAGCCGGCTACATAAACAACAGATTAAGCGCATCGACCGACCCTCAAAAACGTAGTTATTTCAAGGTGCTGGACGTGGAAGAAGTGTAGGACTAGAGGCCTTAGTGGTGAGGAGGTTTTTTTGTGGGGAATCATTTTAAAATACTTTAATATATAGCGCTTTTGTGGTATAATCTTCTACATAATTAACGTGAATAATGAATATAAAGTGTTTCGAAAATTAATATATTCATAGGAAAAGTGTATATTTTTATGTGGAGGTATATGGTAATGGACGTAAAAATCATAAGTAATCCGTATGAGCAGATAATAACATATGAGCGCAGAAAGAATAGTAATGATGAGTGGAAAAAAGTAGAAGAAGGCGAATTATTTACTAAAAAATTAACAGAAGGCTTTTTTCCATTTATAGTGGAAGACATTATAGATTCAATAATTAAGCAGTATTATGATTCGAAGGAAAAGATTAATATTCTTTTTGAAGGTCCGGGGGATGAATTTAAGGAGCTGGAGCAGGCGTTAGATGTTGGTACATTTGAGGAAACTCCTTACTCAGAATACATTTTAATTGAAAATTCAGATAGATATTTGGATAATGCCAGAGATATTTTGCCTGATATAAAATTTTTGTACAACCAACGTATTAAACCGTTGATAACCGAATATTTACCAGATCAAACTGCAATTCAGAAGGATTTAGCTAAATATGCTGAAGCTTCTGATAATACTATACCTATTTGTGTAATTGGTAATTATAGTTCAGGTAAGTCAACATTTATTAACGCTCTTATAGGTAGAGAAGTATTACCTAGTTCTGATAAGCCTACGACTTCAAAGTATTATAAAATCACAAATTCAAGACAGGAAGATCGTGCCACCATAGCTTTTAAGTATGAAAATAGCGATGTCAGTATAAGATTTGAAGCTGAAAAATATGTGTTTACAGAAACTAAACCTGAAGTAGAAATGATTGAACGTATAGAAAAAACGCTCAGTGATAATCTTAAAGAAAATGTAATTGTAAAGCTTAATAGAACTGTTGAAATTATTAATTCTTTCGAAAAAGAAAAAGGAATACAGTGTATTTCGGATTTAATATATATAAGAGTTCCATTTGGTAAAGGAATTGGTCAGGAATCAAACAGTAATTTTGTAATAATAGATACACCGGGTTCTAATTCGGTTTCCAATACTAATCATGCAAGAGTACTGGAGAAGGCCATGGAAGGACTTACTAATGGATTACCAATATTTGTTTCCAGACCTGATGGATTAGATACTAAGGACAATATGGAACTAATTGAAAAAATAAAAAATATGGAAGAACTAGATAATCGTTTTACCATTATTGTTATTAACCAAGGGGATAAAGCAAGGCTTAATAAGGATGGATTTACTCAAGAAGAAATTGAAAAAACATTATCACAGGCAATTCCAAAGAGTTTTGATACAGAAAATATATACTATGTATCTTCAATAATGGGCTTAGGAATCAAGGTTGACGGAAAGTTAATAGATAATGGATATGCTGAGACTTACGAAGATTCATATAATAAGTTTACAAATCCAGAGTCAAGATTTTATAAAGAATTGTACAAGTTTAATATTATTCCTGAAAGGAAGAAACTTCAGACACTTGAAGAAATAAAAAAGCAAAATAATTTGTTGCTGGCGAATAGTGGGTTACTATCTATAGAAAAAGAAATTAAGACATTTGCTGAAAAATATTCGCATTATAACAAGTGTCAGCAATCAGTACTATTTTTAAGTAAAGTAATTAATATAAGTAAAGAACAGCTTGCAATAGAAAAGAAAAAGCATACTGATTCAATGGAAAAACTAAAAATAGATATGGAAGAAGAAAAAGGTATCCTTATCGATAATATTACCGATAAATCGGAAGAACTAAAGCAGTTATTCTATGAAGAAGATAAGCCATATTTTAAAAATGTTATAAACGAAAAAATCTATGATTATAAAAATGTAAATGTGAAGAAAAAGGAGAGTGAATTAAAAAATAAAAATGAAGATATAAATGATAAGAAAGGTAAGATAAAAAATATTTTCGACTCCATTGATGCTATTAGAGATGGTATTTCATCAAATGTGGAAGAAGTATTTAAAAACAAAAACGTAAAAGAAATTAAGAAGATTGCACCTGATTTATTTGAAGATTTGGGAGAAACATATGATAAAATAAAGGATTCTTATAATACAAGTAGAAAAATAAAGAAGGATACTGCAGAGGATCTTGTAACATATATGGATCAGCTATATAAAGAGGCTTCTAAAGAAATGCAAGTAGTGATTTTTGATTCATCAGTTGATTATTGGATTAGGAAGAGTAACGAAGTAAGGGATGAATTAGGAAAAATTGTTCGTGATACAGATGCATTAACGGATGATGAGAGAAATAAGATAGCAGGTATAATAATTAATTTCGATGAAATAACAATTACTCAAACTGAAGAAGTAATATTTTTAAAGTCAAAATTCGATTATGCAATAAGAATAAGAAAATTAAGAATAGATATTTCGGATGATATAATGATCAATAAATTATCTAAATCTTTTAAAGAAAAGTTAACTGAAAATGTTGAAAATATTGAAATGCAAATAGTCAAGAATCATGAAATAATTTTTGGGGAATGGTTAGAACAATTAAATGGACAGCTGATTAATAATATTGTTGAGTTTAACCCTAAATTACATGATATGAGCGATGAAATTAGATTAGAAAGCGAAAGAATTAATAAATATGAATCTCTTTTGATTGATTTGGAGCATTACAAGAAAAGCATTGAAGATAAGATGAAGTGGAACTACGATAAGTCTTAGGATTAAGAGGGGATTAATATGGGTATAAAAAACTATTTAAGTAAAGTTGGAGATAAAGCGAGTGATAAACTTGCTAAGTTTTCAGCTTTAAGTCCGGAACAATTAAAGCACGTTCAGAAAAAAAGAGATGAGTTTCTTTCAGAAATGCCCAAGCCGGATGATGAATCATCCATAGAACTTACTGAGAGGTTATTAGCAGCATGTAGTATTGAAATATATAATTCCTATTTACCACAGCTGAAAGATCTGTATTTACCTATGGAGATAGATGCTGAGTTAAGTGAAGAATTTAATCCTGATTATAATTCCAGGTATTTTAATATTACAAAATGGGTTACTGACAAAAAAGAAAATAGTATTGAAAAACTTGTTAATGTTTATGAAGTTTTGTCAAATGAAAAATGTAATATTGCTCTTGTTTTTCATAGAAATGAAGTAAAAACAGATGTGTATTTGGCAGTAATAAATACTAATAATGATGATAGTAATTCGAAGGCGGATAATTATAGAGATAGGTTAGAAGAAGCTGTAAAAGGAAACTTCCCTGGCTCTGAATTATCTGAAGGATATAAAGGGTTAATCCCCTGTATAAAGAAGGAAAGGAAATATTCTGTAGCAACTGTTTCTAATATTCCTGCCGAAAAGTCAGAAAAATACATTAGTCAAACTATAGAAAAATTGTTAGATGGAATAGTTCCGGATAAGAATAAGAAATCATATACGTTGGTGCTACTAGCGACTCCAATTACAGATATAGCTGAGAGAAAAATACATTTATCAGAATTATATTCTGCGTTAACTCCATATGCACAGTGGTCCACATCTTATACAGTAAATGAAAATGATACAACTGGAAATTCTACTACTGTAAGTGTGAATGTAGGGGCAAGTGCAGGTGTTCAGCAGGGGCAAAATCATTCTCAGAGTATTGGTGAAAGTACTTCAAATAATAGTTACGAGGCGAAGTCAAATAGTAATTCCACCAGTACATCTAATTCTGATTCCTCAGGTAGTAGTACTGTAACAAATATAATAAATAGTAATAAGTCTACAGGTTCAAAAGGTGAATCTACATCAAGCAACATTAGTAAATCAAGTTCTTTAGGAAAAGCCATAACTAAGACTTTAGGAAAGGCTATTTCCAGATCTACTTCAACTGTTGATGGAATATTTAGAGCTACCAATTTTGGTGTTAATGTTGGTGCAGGATTTGCTAAATCATCGAATGTATCTGTATCAGTTGGTAAAAGTGAAGCAATTAATCAAAATTTTTCCAATTATAATATTAAGCATACGTTAGAACTTCTAGAAGAGCAGATGAAAAGATTAGAAGAGAGTACGGCTCTTGGTATGTGGGATTTTGCGGCGTATGTTTTGAGTGAAGATTGTAACGTTGCCAATAACGTTGCACATTCATATTTGGCACTTACTCAAGGAGAGAAGTCCTATATGTCTAATACAGCTGTAAATGTATGGAATGGAGCCAGCGCTGGAGCAGAATCAGAAATTGCAAAGGTTATATGTGATTACATAAGAGAACTTAGACATCCTATTTTTTCTCTTAATCCTGAAGTAATAGAAGAGGAGCCTGAATTCACAGAGTATCCTGTTTTAATTAATGCGACAACTTCTTTATCGGGTAAAGAACTTGCATATTCTCTGAATTTTCCGAGAAAATCTATTATAGGCTTACCTGTTTTACAATGTGCGGAATTTGGTCGTAATATTTCAACATATGATTCTGTTAATCCAACGGATAAAAAAATTCATCTTGGAAATATTTTTAATATGAATCATGAAGAACCAACATCGGTTGATTTAGATTTACAATCCTTAGCATCCCATACATTTATTACAGGAAGTACGGGTTCAGGTAAAAGTAATACAGTTTATAAGTTGATAAATGAAGCGATTAAGCATGATAAGACTTTTATGGTGATAGAGCCGGCAAAAGGTGAATACAAGGATGTTTTTGGAAATAGGGAAGATGTAAATGTATATAGCACTAATCAACAATACTCAAAGTTGCTTAAAATTAATCCTTTTAGCTTTCCGCCTGGTATTCATGTGTTTGAACATCTTGATAGATTGGTTGAAATATTTAATGTTTGCTGGCCTATGTATGCTGCAATGCCTGCTGTTTTGAAAAATGCAATTCAAAAATCCTATGAGGATTGTGGATGGGATTTAATAGATTCTACTAATAAGTATGGAGAGAGATTATATCCTACTTTTAATGATGTTAGTAGAAATATCAAAGATATAATTGATAGTAGTGAATATGATTCTGATAATAAAGGTGCATACAAAGGTTCTTTATTAACAAGATTAAAATCATTAACGGATGGAATAAATGGATTGATTTTTGTTAATGATGAGATAGATAATGAAAAATTATTCAATGAAAATACTATCATAGATTTGAGCAGGTTGAGTTCAAATGAAACTAAGTCATTAATAATGGGAATGCTTGTTATAAAACTACAAGAATTTAGAATGAGTGCTAAACAAGAAAGAAACTCAGAGATAAAGCATTTCACTGTTATTGAGGAGGCTCATAATTTGTTGAAGCATTCTTCTGTAAGTACAGTAGGAGATAGTGGTAATCTTGTGGGCAAAAGTGTGGAAATGCTTTCAAATGCTATTGCAGAAATGAGAACCTATGGCGAGGGATTTATAATAGTTGATCAGGCGCCAGGGTTACTTGATATGGCTGCTATTCGAAATACTAATACTAAAATTATTATGAGGTTACCAGATAAAACTGATAGGGAATTGGTTGGATATGCAGCTAATTTGAATGAAGATCAAATAATAGAAGTAGCTAAACTACCTAAAGGTGTTGGAGCCATATATC
Source organism: Lachnospiraceae bacterium (assembly GCA_024696825.1). Lineage (GTDB taxonomy): Bacteria > Bacillota > Clostridia > Lachnospirales > Lachnospiraceae > JAEEJA01. Next base: position 3,761 of record JAILGL010000098.1, on the reverse strand, counting down.
AGAATGATTGGGTTGAACCAATTCTTTGTAAAGTTGAAAAATCTGATGATGGTATTGATGACTACAAGTTTGATTATAAACCGACAACGAAGTATGAAATGGATAACGATAAAAAGTTAAATATTGCCAGTTGGTTAAGTCATGGAACTAAAATATCTGACGAAAATACTTTAAAAGATATAAGAGATGATTTGGTAAAAACAGGTGTTGAATCATCAACTATAGTTAGCATATTAAAATTCTTTGAGGTGCCTTCTAAAGAACCAAGAATGACAAAACTTGGTCCTATTATGTGTGAACTATTCCCAAGTGTAAAGCAAGCGGTAAAAAAAGCATATAATGATACTAGTGATAAAATCGAATGGACAAGGGCTGCGGAGAATGAACTTTATAGTAAAGTAGGTAGAATACACAATGAACAGCTCAGAAGAGATATAATACAGAGTATTATCACATATTATATTATGATCGAAATTAATAAACCTGATGTTTTACAAGAATGGAGTATTGAAGGAGGTTTTAGAATATGATAGGAGAGGAGATAAATAGCAAAAAAAAAAGTATAGATAATAATGAAACAGACAATAAAAAGTTTAATCCTGACGCTAGAATAGAATCACAAAATGAGAATTTAGAAAACAAGGGCTTTGACAAATATAATCCAGACAAAAGACTAGAACTTTCAAAACCTGATAAGAATACTCTAGAGGGAAAGAACAATATTTTTAAAGAAATGGTAGGGAAAGTTAATGAGCAAATGGAAGGGAAAAAATTGTATGACATTGTTTCTGAGCCCTTTGGAAAATTTATAGACAATATAGAAGAGATTTCTATGGATTCATTAGCTGTGGCAGCAGCATATTTAACTTCATGTAAAATGGCATGTGCTGAATTAATGGATGATGGACGATTAGAAACAAATAATAAAAATGATATCGAAGCAAAGATAAAAAAATCTTTGACAGATTTTTTTTCTTTATCGGAGTTCACTAATAAATATATTCAAGAGTATGGTATAGGACCAGATAAGATTAAAGAGGCAATAGGAGAAGCAACAGAATTTGCTTTGGAATTAGGAAAGGCATTATTTTATATTCGTACCAGAATAGTTATAGGAGTTTTTCAAATTCTTGATAATGCCTGCAGAGCCGCTTTTAGTATGGGATTATATGCCATGGGTAATAGTGAGGGAGCAAAGGAGGTTATGACTGAATCGAACCTTAAAAAGTTTAAGGAATATTTAGATGAAGTTGTTCAACCAAATGAGCTTGAAAAAAAGATTGGTAATATAGCAGATATAGTAGGAGAGTTAGGAGGTGGATTAACTCTTGCAATTTGTGGAGCTATAGGAATCTTAGAGGCTTCGGTATTAGCTACTATAGGTATCATAGGAGCGTCTCTTACCCTAGGATTATCTGAGGCAGGGAAAAGCTTAGAAAAGAATATAGAAAAATCGGGTGAATATGGAGAAAAAGAATACATATCAGCTCTTATGACAACAGGAGCAACAGTACTATTTGAAAGAATTATGCCATTTGTAAGTGGTATTGAAAATACATACAATATAGTAAAAGTAAGTGAAAAAGTCTTTAACGCTACAAAAAGTAATATGATATTAGGACCAAGACTATCAAAATCAATTATTTCAGGCCTTCAAGCAACAGCTGGAATGGGCGTTTTTAAAGCTACAGATGAAATAAAAAAGTTGGTTGACTACGGAGTCGGTATAACTGATGAATTCGATGTTAAAAAAGAATTGTTAGAATCAGCTGCTTTTATAATCGGTGCAGGAGTTATAGGTGGAGGAATTTCACTTGCAGCTGATACAATTGTAGGTTCTAAAGCTTATAAAGGCATAGTCGAGAAGATTACAAAAAAAGAATATATAGCTAATCCTTCAAAATATGATTTGTTATATCAAAGTGTAGTGTTAGATGATTTAAAAAAGAATGGTATGTCATCTAAAATAATTAACAATTTATCGATGGAAGCAGATGGCGTTCTTAGACTTAATACCATTAATGAAAAACTAGCGGGTACGACTAATGAATACGGTGTAAAATATGTGGATAAAGTTATAGAAATCAATGGTGTTAAAGTTAGAGGTGTTTTCCCTATATTTGACTCTAAGTTTGATTGTTACTTGAAAGACGAATTGATTTTTGCATCGGATTATTTACAATTCAAAGAGTGTACAGCCCGATTAAAAGAGGCAATAGAAAAAAATCCTGAATTGAAAAAACAGTTTACTGAAAAACAGTTAGAATACATTATGAATGGGGAAAGTAAAATACCTGGTTATGTATGGCATCATAATGAAGAAACAGGTCTAATGCAACTAGTGAAAAGTGAAGAACATCTGAAGTCCCCTCACTTTGGAGGAAAAGCAATTTGGGGCGGCGGAGAACAGTTTAGAAGGTAGGAGAAATTTAAAATGGATATAAAGTGGAAATATAAAATTGAACTTAGAAATAATAATGTTTTTGAAAAAATAGAAAATGAACTTAAGGAAAAGGTTCCAGAAGAACTAAAAGTATTTATTAGAGATGCTAATGCAGGTATACCTGATAAGGATAGAATTATTATTCAGGGAGAAGAAAGAGTACTAGGTGCTATATTATCTTTTAATGAAATTGATGAAGATGTAGATATGTTTAATGATGCTTTTCAATATTTAGAAAAAACTGATATATTGCCATTTGCAATTGATCCGTCAGGAAACTACTTTTGTTACGCACTAAAAGATGGAAAGATTATGTTTTGGAATCATGAGCTGGACGATCTTATCAAGACAGAATATACGTTAAATAGTTTTTTAGAGGCTTTATATTAGAAATAGTATATTTGAGTAGATATAGACGATAATAATTTAATGATAATAATTTAATATTGTACTTGAAAAGTAAAGGTGATTTCGTGAATGAGCGAAATCACCTTTTTGAGTATGACGGGCATGCCGTCAGTCTGTGGTGAAAGTCCACAAGGGGCGTAGTTGCCGACGAACCCCATAGCGACTCCCAAGGTTTGCATCGCGAGGTGTAGGCGAGAAGAAGGGATAGCGAAATCGTAGCCTGACGAACAGAAACCTGATACAAGGCGTACATGGCGGATAAGCTGGCGCAAGGCAGCAAAGTCCAAAAGGCAACCGTAACCCATGTGCGTAAATCAGGCAGGTAGACGAGGAAAGACTAACGACTTATCCCGTGAGGTCTCACAGGTGACACAAAAGTCATAGTAACAACGAACTGTGAGAAGTCAGCAGAGGCCATAGTAGGTGCAAGCCGAAGGGCCGAACAACGTAACCGTGTAATCAAATGTATGCCCCATGGAATACCTGACAGCAGGAAGGGCAAAACGTAAATGAGCAGATACTGCGCCACGTAGGGCGAATCCATGGGAACGGAAAGGAGAGAGCACACAAAGCAATGTCAGAACTGTTGGAAAAGGTACTGTCCAGAGGCAACATGAACGCCGCCTGCGGCTTCTATCAAAGCGCGGACGGATGTGATATTCTTGCCTAGTTCATACTGACCGGGGCGGAAAACCGCACCTTTAACGTCAACCATGTTTTCATATCGGTTGATCATTCCATCTACTGTGATGGCATCACCATCGGTGAGTTTGAATGAACTCATGTCAAACTCTTCTACTGTGTGAACGCTATAGCGTTCGCCGGATTTTCTTGTGGGCGAATAGCTTTTTTATAGGCATCGCCTGTGAAACCACCAGCGTATTTGATGACCTGTGCTACACTTTCAGTG
>JAILGL010000066.1 GCA_024696825.1 Lachnospiraceae bacterium | reverse complement strand
TTGATAAGAGCATCTTTTACAGGTGATATTTTGAAGTTTATAAATTCATCAAATGTCTTCATCGTGTTCATTTCAAATAATACCTGTACATATTTTTTACCAATGACGATTTTTATATTTCTTACAACGCCGTAGTTATATATTAATTCTTTAATTACGCTTTTACTTTTTTGATTAATAGTTAAACAATATTTATACTTCATTGAAGATTTTCCTTTCAAGATATACCAATTATTATTTTGCCACTCCATTTGTTTTTATCCACATAGCAGGTCGAATACCAACAGTATCATCAATCACAAGACACCAATCAACAACGACGTCGCCCGAACTACTCCCACTCGTCGCACTATACTGATCGCCGCCCGGCGTGCGCAGCCAATATTCACCACCCGCCCTTACTTTCTCATTTATATCTTCCGCTTTCCTGTCATCATTGTCTTTAAAATATTTTTTTACCTCTTCTTCACTTAAACAAAATACTTTATCTTCAATTTTGATTACACGATTTCCAGCTTGAGCATCTAATGTGGTTTCATTTATCATTGATATTTCTTCGTTGGAAAAAGTATTATTAATAAAATCACTATTCAAATACTTTCTTAAGGTACATTCAATCCAGTTTGTATCCTCATTCTTCCTATTATACGGAATAATATCTATTACTTTATCAGTTATTATAAGAACATTATTATCTTTCTTATCAAGTACTCTCCACCAATACTTACCAAAATATAATTTATTTCCAACATCCACATTTTTCACTGATTCATCTTTTATTTTTTGAATCATCTCTTTACTATTGTTAAACTCACCTAATTCTTCAAATATGCCATAAGCGTCTGAATAATTTTTGTTATTATAATAATCCATTGCCTGGTTATACTTTATATATTTTTTGCTTTCATTTATGTATTTTTTACTATATTTATATTTACCGAGATTTTCAAACTTAGTAATTGCAGCCTTATAATTTCCAGCTTTCATAGCCTTTTTTGCAGAAGAATACTTGATTTCTGGAATAGCAACTTTTGTTATTAATAACACTACTGCTATTACAGCTACAACTGAAGAAATGGATACTGTAATTATTCTTTTCTTTTTTAATCTTTTTCTTTTAGCTTCTTCAATCTGATTAAGCTTTACCTGAGTAATTACATCATCACATTTTTTCACATAAGCAGGACTATTCTTATAACTCTTTAAAGATATAAACTTACTTTTAGCATTTTCATATAATTCAGCACTATTTTTTGTACGCTCTGCAGAGTCAAACGCTTTTATAGCCAGGTCATAATCCTTATCTAATCTGGTTAATATTGATTCTCTTTTTGTTTTTACTTCTTCATCAGTTTTTGCAATGTGATTTGTATAATCTTCTTTAATTTTATTAATTATTGCAGGATCTGTTTTCTCTTCCTCTGCAATCCTATTATCTAATTCATTTGTAATTTCAGCTATCAGGTTATCAAGTTTTTCCTTATATTCTCCTTTGGCAAACTGCTTAGCTCTAGATAACATTTTATTATTACCTAACTCGTATAATTGCTGCTGTTTTTGATCCTTCCTACAACTTAAAGCCGACTGGTAGCTTCTGTTAAACTCATACATTTTTATTATTTCATTTGTTCCATAAAAATCCGGAATACTATTTTCTTCAGCCATCTGTCTTATATGTGCAGTTTCTTCATCACAAGCAGAAAGTGTTTCCTTTGTTTTTGCTGCATATTTTCCTTTTAAATCATCAAGTATTCTTTCATAATTTGGAACCTTATTTTCCACCAAAAACTTTCCAAAATATGCTTCTGCACATTCTGGATCCTGATTTAATACTTCCTCAAATAATTCATCTGCTTTTCCATAATCTCCATCTTCAAGAACAAGGTAAGCACGCTTTAATAGGGCATCTGTATTAGATCCTCCTGCTGTTGTCTGCTGTACTACCACCTGTGGCTGAGCACTTGCATCCTCTTTTACAATAACCTTTTTAATGCCTCTTACCACATCATTAATAAAGCCTATTTTTCCCATATCCTGAGCCTGGAGATGTGCAAATTCTTCAGGTAGTTCATATGCATCCATGTCCCTGTAGCAAGGAATAAGCACACGAGCTCTGTCTTTTTTCATTATTTTTAAGAAACGAGACCACTCATTCTTTACCCAAACTGCATTGAAATATTCAGGTTTTGTACCTATTGCAAGCATAACCTTTGCAGAATTTAAAGCTGAAAAGATATAAGGCTCATACTCCTGTCCAAGCTTGTCTTCTAAGGTTATAGCTGCGTAGAAAACCTTAAATCCCTGCTGAGTGAGCTGGTAATAAATATCATTTGCAATAACGCTATCCTGTGTACGATTACCGGATTCATCTGTTTCCTTATAGCAGATAAATACATCGTATGGATCTTCTTTCTGAGCAAGTGTTAAGATTCCCTTCTGAATCTCATCTATAGCCTTTGCTTCAGCCTCATAAACAGCCTTCTGTGAAATGTCTGCATACTGAATGGCCATTTTATAATCATCATCGGCAGTCACTGCATCATAAGATGCTCTGTGACAGGTTGGCACACGTTTAAATGTAGCTGGATCCTCAACATATTCAATTCCATACTTACAAAGTATTAATCCCCAATATGCCTCTGCTTCAGTTCCACTAGCCTGCAAAATCTTCTCATAGATTTCTGCCGCCTTATCAAATTCAGCTTTCATTCGAAGCACATTTGCTCTGTTAAATAACCCCTGTATATTTTCATCCATTATCTTTGGAAGAGTCTGATTAGTTCCGCAGTAATCGCAGGTTCCCAGGGATTCACCCGGATTAAACTGAAGTTCTCCTCCACACATTTTACATTTAAAAATTGCCATA
>JAILGL010000060.1 GCA_024696825.1 Lachnospiraceae bacterium | reverse complement strand
TTTTATAATATGGTGGACTCAATTGTAGTTGGTAAATATGTTAACTCAAGGGCTCTTGCAGCAGTTGGAAGCGTGGGTTCAATTAACTTTTTATTTTTCTCCCTTTGCTTTGGACTTGCAGCCGGAATTGGAATTCTTATTTCACAATATTTTGGCGCCGGCAAGAAGGAAATGGTTAAGAAAATCGTCGCAAACTCAATATACATCACACTCATAAGTGGTGCGATAATGAGTGTTGTGGGAGTTTTTCTTTCAAAGCCTATCCTAATCCTCATGAACTCACCTAAGGAAACCTTTGCCTATTCGCACACCTACATGGTAATTGTTAACTCTGCAATACTTCTCGTTGCAGCGTATAACATGGTTTCCTCCATTTTAAGAGCCCTTGGAGATTCGCGTACACCGCTTATTTTCCTTGTTGTATCCTGTCTGTTAAACATTGTTTTGGATCTGCTTTTCGTAGTAGTATTCAAGCTTGGTGTAACAGGAGTTGCCCTTGCAACCGTTATTTCACAGGTTATAGCCATGATAGGCTCCATAATTTATGGATATAAGAAAAATGAATATCTTCGCATAGAGAAAAAGCACATGAAATTTGATTCTGATATCTTCAAGAAATCCTTTAAAATAGGTATTCCTCTTGCAGCCCAGAACTCACTCATTGCATTTTCATGTATGGCCCTTCAGTCAGTTGTTAACCACTATGGTGCTACTGTAATGGCAGCATACACAGCTACTTCAAGGGTTGAGCAGTTAGTTCAGCAGCCTTTCGGAGCCCTTGGCACCGCCGTTTCCACCTTCGCAGGCCAGAATGCCGGCGCAGGAAAAATGGATCGAGTTAAGTCAGGCTGCAAAAAAGGACTTCTCCTTGTATGCGCATTTTCAATGCTTATGCTTTCCATAATGTTTATATTTGGCGAAAGCATCATCGGCATATTTGTAAATGAGTCTGACGTAATTAAGATGGGTGCAACCGGTCTTAGAATTACAAGTCTCATGTACATTCCACTTGGAACTATTTACACCATGCGTGGAATGTTAAATGGAGTTGGCGACACTACATTTACTATGATGAATGGTGTTGCTGAGGTCGTTGGTCGAGTGGGCTTTGCCCTACTGTTTATGATGATTCCAGCCATTGGCGTTTGGGGAATCTGGTATACCAACGGATTAACATGGATTCTCACAGCCCTTATGAATACATTCCGCTTTGTTCAGGGCCGATGGAAGAAGAAGTCATTGGTCAGAAGACCATCCATGACTTAATAAAGACATTACCCTCAGTTAGTTTCTTTTCTCAACTGAGATAGACCTTTTCTTGTACGTTATTTTTTTGCAAATATACCCTCCAATCCGAGAGAGTAAATCAATCGGGTGGAGGGTATATTTGTTTTGTTATATATTTACATCTTGAAAATATATTTTAAATATTATGAAGGCGCACATTATTTTTTAGAAAAACGAATCTTAACTTTACCTTTACCGACGGCTCCAATAATTATAAATTTTACGCTGTTTTCTTATTTAACAACTCATGCATTACGGTCATTAAAACTAAAAGTAAAGCAAGAAATGCAGGGAAAAGTTTTAAGGATAATGTATTTGCAATAACTCCAAATACAGGTGGCATAAGCATGGTTCCAACATAGGCTGAGGCCATCTGAACACCGATTATTGCCTGGGATTTATCCGCACCAAAATGTTCCGGCGTAGAATGAATTATGCAAGGATAAATCGGCGCACAACCAAGTCCTATCATAATAAGACCTATAAGAGTAAGGGTTGCATTACCCGGAATTAAAACCACGCCAATTCCTAATAATATAATAACTTCACCAAGTCTAACCATATTTAAATCATTTAGTTTTATGGTTAAAAATCCACTTATAGCCCTGCCAATGGTTATTCCGATAAAGAACATGGAGGCGAAGCTTGCCGCTTTTTCCTTAGGAACATTTCTAACAATATTTAGAAAGCTGCTGGCCCAAAGACCACTGGTCTGCTCTATGGCACAGTAACAAAAAAAGCAAATCATAACTTCTTTTGCGCCAGTTATTTTTATTATTTCAATTAAGCTTAGAGGCTTGTCGCTCTTTGCCTTTTTTTCAGGCGCATTTTCATTTTTATAATTATCTTCTACTACTTTTTCGCCCGCATTTTCGGTTTCTTTCCGGGCTTTTGCTGCATTTTTATGTGCCCTCCAGAGTGGTAAGCTTACAAATAAAACAATAGTAAGAATTATCTGAAATACGCCAATAATGCGGTATCCCGTGTTCCAAATCCCACCATTAATAAGAACAATTCCCATAATGTATGGGCCAACTGCGGCCCCCACTCCCCACATACAATGAAGCCAGCTCATGTGCCTGCTTTCGTAGTGCAGGGCCACATAGTTATTCAAAGATGCATCTACGCAACCAGCCCCAAGTCCGTAAGGGATGGCGCATAAAACCAGCATCCAAAACCTCGTTGATACGGAAAAACCTAATAGTGCAAATGCCGTAATTCCAACGCTGCAGGCTGTTATAACACCTGTACTAAACTTCCTCGTTAAGCGGTCGCACATAAGGCTTGAGATAATAGTTCCCAGAGCTATTATCATGGAAATAATTCCTGCATAGGACAGAGGAACATTTACATCCAGATGCATTACAGGCCAGGCAGAACCCAAAAGAGAATCCGGCAATCCCAAGCTTATAAAAGCCACATATATAATTGGTAAAAGTAAATTTATCATTTTGCCGTCCCCCTTTTTTAATTATTTTTTTAATTATTTTTCTAACTATTTTTTATAATTATTTCTCATTTTTATTCATCGTAAATTTAAGCTTTTTTCTGCTCTTTCAGCCATTTACTCCAGGATTTTTTATAATTATTTTTATGATTTTTTTGAACATATTTGTAGAGCAATGGAAACATTTTTGCCCTCTTGTTGTAGAGCTTATAGTAAGGATTTGAAGGGTCATCAATCTTATATAAAAGATAATGATATCCAAGCCTTGCATTTCTATTTACTATTTCTTTCATGGAAAGATCCGGATTCATCATCATGTCGTAAAGTGCCACAAGGGCGCCTGTACGGCCCTGTCCCGCATAACAATGTAAATGCAGCCAGGTCTTTTTAGGATTCATTTTCTTAACATAATTTATAAAATAATCGATGTCCTTCGGAGAGCCCCATTCTAGGTCTGTCATAGGCAGACGCACATATTTGAAACCTGCTTTTTCCACAACCTGCTTCTCAGTCCTAAACTTCTTAACATTGATAGTTAAAGGCTTTCCATCCTTCTCATCATCTTCCTCATAATAAACCTTAACCTTCTTTCCCACAAGTCTTTTAAACTTCTTTTTTTCGTCTTTTTTTATGCTCTTCAAGGTCGCTCCTTTATAGCCTCTGTTAAAATATGTATACCAGCTCACAGGCACTTGATTTAAGTATCCATGAGTCTCTTCTCTTAAATCAAAAATAACCACCTGCTTATTTTTTGCGACTTTTTTAAGCTTCTTGGAAAGCTTGTTAAACTGCTTTATAGAATACTGCGCACTACTGGAAATATTTAGCTTATTAAGCCCTTTTTTATTCACTTTCAAATTCTTATTTAAACCATATTTTTTCTTGGGAGCTACAAGCTTGTACTCTCCCTTTGTAATAATTCGCACATTTTCAAGATCTTTATTCCACGTATATCTGTCAATTCTGTAAAATGGTTTGAATTCCTCTTTAGTTATGTAATCATCGTCATCATCATCTGCATCCGTCTCACTACTCATAGTATCTGCAAATATTGAATTGTCGCCATTTCCATTGTCAGAAAAATCATCGTCATCGTAATCGTCGTCGTCGTCATCGTCGTCATCGTACTTGTCGTCATCGTCATATTTGTCGTCCGCATCATTGTCGTCATCGTACTTGTCGTCATCGTCATCATCGTAACGATCGTCATCGTCTACTGTTTGTCTTCCGCCCAAATTGCTCCATGGTATGCTGCATCCTGTAAGATTAAATGAAAGAACAAAGGCTAAAAGCAAAGACAAAAACATAACATAAAATCTTCGTTTAAGCATATAAAATCTCCTCTCTTTTTCATAAATAAAATCCTTTCTGTTGTTGTAGGCGGAAACCCACTGCCCTTGGGCGGTGGGAGGAGCCTTGTGAATTCGTAGCCATTAACCTTGGCTCTCGATATACTTTTGTATAGTGGATGATGATACTTCGCCTATA
>JAILGL010000022.1 GCA_024696825.1 Lachnospiraceae bacterium | reverse complement strand
CAGAACAGTAGCAAGAAGACTACTGATACAGTAAAGGCAACATCCTCTAAGAAGAAGGTATTTAAGGTTGTTTCAAAGACAGTAAAAAAGAAGAAAATTATTGTTAAAATTAAGGGTGTTAAAAAAGGAACAGCCAAGCTTACAGTGAAGGCCGGAAGTAAAAAGGCCAAAGTCACGGTGAAGGTAAAGTGATAAAATTGAAACAATGTTAATTAAAGCAGTTTGTAAAATAGTTAAGTAACAAAAGTTAATTGCACTTAAATGCTGCCTGGGGTACAATAGTCTTATCATATCAAAAGGAGATTATTATCATGATTAAACATGTTATTCTTTGGCAGTTAAAGGATGAACTATCAGCAGAGGAAATAATAAAAGTTAAGGCAGATATTAAAAAAGGTCTTGAAGATTTAAAGGGCGTAGTTCCGGGTATAATAGATATCTGTGTACAGACGGAGATGCTTGATTCTTCTAATGCTGATGTAATGCTTGATTCAAGTTTTGAAAGTGTGGAAGCACTTAAGGGTTATGCTGTTCACCCTGCACATGTTAAGGTTGCGGATGAGGCAGTAAGACCATTTACCAAGGCAAGAGTTTGCGTTGATTTTGAAGCGTAAAAGCTACTTGTTGCATTAAAAATGGAATAGATTTAAAATAATATTGGCACCTGTTCGTGTTGAGTGTAGTCTTTTGACTACATTGTCCGTATGACTCTTTTTTCTTAAGCGTAGGCTATGCGGAGCATTCATGCGGCAGCAGGTGCCTTTTTTTGCGCCTTTTTTGTTACTCTTTTGTATTCTTTTTTTGGTACACTTTGGGTACATTTCATGTGTTATCATTTCATCGTAAAGATAGATTAGGGGGATTTTCCGCAATTTTATAGGGGGGGTAAATCTGGGTGAAAGCTTAAAAAAAGCAGGAAAACCAAGAAAAGCCAAGAAAAAGACTTGATTTTATGTTATAATAAAGTGTTCAGATATAATAAAGATAAAACATTTATAAATCAAGGAAGAGTAGACATTAATATTTTGCATTATAAACGAAAGGATAGGATATTATGAATAGTTCAGATATCAGAGAGAGACTAAAAAGCTTTAAGCCAAGTAAAAGAACTAAAAATAGAATATTCAAATCCACCATAGCGCTTACTTTAGGTGCTATTATGGCATTTTCAAATCCGCTGGATTTTTTGGGACAGGGCAAGGAAGCTGTCAGGTTACAAAAGGAGGCGGAAAAAAACCTTAAAGCTAAGGCTAATGAGGCTGTGAAGGTTGCCAAGGCCGCTGAGACAGATGAATCCACTGACTCTGAGGAAATAGCCGAGGATATTAATTATGTTTCTGACATAAAGATTTTTAATTATGATTCAAAATCCGACTGTAAAGAGGCTTTGCAAAACAGCGGATATAAAGTCTTTGATCAGGACCTTAATGAGCATTGCGGTGGAGATTATGTATATCTTGGCTATAAGACCAGTAAGAATAAAGAGGATGCCATTACTGATATAAGACAGCTTCATATGGGTGTTGGTAACGAAAGTACCATGCCTTATGGTTATATAGATTGTCAGAGAGTTATTTCTGATAAACAGGATCAGTTTACAAAGGCAAGCTCAAGTCTCATGATTGCTTTAAAGGAGTACAGTCAAAAGCTTTATGAAGATAATAGTAAGTTTGCAAAACAGGCAAGAGACTTACTCAATGTTTATACAGTGGACGAGGATGGAGAACAGCCTCTTGGAGATTATCTTGCAAGTGCTAATGTCAGTACTGATGTTTTATCAAAAATGCTTCTTGAGTCTAACGGTGATGTGCCTATTACAGTGTATACAGCTATATTTAGAGGTGTACAGGATATAGATAAGGATAACACCTGGGCTGACCGTACTGTAAAATGTGATTTCTTAAAATATATTAGTAACTCGGAAGAAGGAGAGGGAGTAAGTAAGAATCAAAAGCTTCTGGATGGAAAGTATTACAGTATGGCTGAAGAGCTTTCCAAAAAGATTAAGGAATTTGCCACCAACTATAATGATGCTGAGCAGAGAATTGAAAATAATGGTGGAAAGATAGATGAGAAGGATGAAAATGCATCGACTGATGCAGTTATTATAGCTAATAAAGATATTTTAAATCAGTATGAATTTCCAAAGGATGCATTTTCTGCAAATGCAGATGTGCCACATAAGCTTGGAGATTTCCTTGTATATGTAGGAAGTGAAAAGGATAATAGTATTTCCTTAGCAGATGAGACAGGCCTTAGAATGCTTTATCCTGTAGTTGCTGCCCTTACTCAGGGACAGTTTGAGATGTTAAAAATTAATTCTATTTCATCTGCAGTAAGCTATATGCTTGACTCTGATAAAGCAGATGCGAAGTTTAAAAGTCGTATTGAGGAATTAACTAATAAGCTTAAGGAAAATACAGGTAAAAAGTTTTTATGGATTTATTATGGAGTAGATAAATCAGCATATAAGGATAAGGTTGCTGTTACAAGTGCTGCAAGACGTGAGGATGCAGCAGGTAAGAGTTTCCTTCAGGCACAGGAGAATAAGGCCAAGAAAGAGAAATTTATAAATGAGGTTACAACTGGTTTAAGACTTACCATGGAGATTGTAAGTATCACCAGTAGCGTTATATTTTTAGCATCTACCATTACCTCTAAAGTGGTGTCTGCTATGGCAGCTTCGGCCTTTATGGCGGCTAATGGTGCAGGTGCAACTGCTGCAGCGGCGGCGGCAGCAGGAACTCAGGCCGTGGCAGCAAGTTCTGTTTGCTGTTGGCTTGGAATCGCAACCACTGCATTTTTCTGGATAGGAATTGCATTGCTTGTTGCATTGATAATCTGGAGTATTATATGTTTCTGGGTTGCGGATCAAAAGTATGACGAAGATAATGACAGAAGTGAAACCTTAAATAATATTTATGACATACGTAAAATAGATGATGAGAGCCATTACATTTTCTATGATGGTATTAAGGACCAGAATGGTAAGACAGCAGATATTAATAACGGTGACGGAGAGCGCTGGTCATCCCTTTTCTATACCAAGGATACAAGGGTAGGTTCACCTCTTTGTGTTAATGAAAATGGTGATTTATTTACCATGAGAGATGAGTCGGGATATATATCGGGTTATACTCCTTTGAAGCATTTTGAAAGTAAGTCACCTGAGAATATTAAGAAGTATTCCGATGATACAGATTATGAAATGTTCCTCCATTATATTACTCTTTCAAGTCTTGGAAAGGGAGAAAATAAGGGAGAAACTACTAACAGTGAGGATGAATATCTCTATGATATTATGGAGATTTCAGCTGAAAATGATGAGGATGCAAGAAATCAGCTTATGGCAAAGGGCTTTGATTACATAGATGAAAATATATCACCAAAAAATAAGTTTTCCACCTATGTTGGTTATAAGACTACAAAGAATAAAAAGAATGCCATAAGAGATATTAGAGTTTCTTCTAATACTACGGCGTCAAAGATGTATTATAGTAATGCGGGTTATTCTGGTTCAGGTGGTAGCAATACCTATAATATTATTTACTGGACCAAGAAGGAAAGCGCAGGAACTCCAATTCTTGCAAAGGATTTTAAGATTACTAATAAAATGCTTGCAAAGGATTCAGGTTGGGAGCCTGTATGTCAGCTTGGAGGAGGCGCTCCATTTAACTTTAACTGTATTGTTAGTGAAGATAATGAAATAGTTAGTCATAAAGCATATCCGGGATATACAGAATATCATATTTTGGGTGATAAGATTGATGTAGGTGATGGTGTATATGACAGGGATGTATCTGCTAATTATAATACTGATAAATATGATTATGATAAGTATGACTTTACTCCTAAGTATATTTACTTTAAACCAGAGACCACATATACAAGCGGAACTGAGTATATATCAGGCTTTGCAACAGTTTGCGGTTATCCTTATGAAGATTATTCTCTAGATGAAAGATTAAAGCTTCTTGGATACACTCCATTTGATGAAGAGCTTGCGCCTGAAAATTGTTATGGTAAGACTGTTCAGGATGTAATAGGAACTAATGCCATGACAAGAGTAAGACTACTTAGAAGCAATTATAGTGTCAAAATGGGTTATTGTACTACCTATAATCCATATAGAGCCATTAGGGATATAAAGATTAAGAGAGGTACTTCTTTACAGGAAGAGTTAGATGCAACTACGGTATATGGAGAATATTCCTATGCGGCATGTCCTGTATATGTAAGTTTAGATTATACTATTAATTGGAAATTTGTATCAGAAGGAAGATCCTATTATGAAAGTATTCCTGAGGATCAGAGAGATGCAGTTTATCTTGGTGAGGATTCCCTATATAAAACAGGTTTCACCATTTCAAAGGCAAATGCATATCTTACACCAAGTATGTATGATCCGGCACATAATACGGTTTTCAATGAAAATGAAGGATTAGCTTCTCCTATTAAGTACATTCCTTCTAAAAAGGATAAGGAATATATTACTTATAATTCCGGTCGAATAAGACCGCAGAATTTATTTGTTACTACGGGAGATGACAGCTTAGGTGAACCTATAAAGTTGAGTGATATAAGCTTTAGTAAAGGAAAACCATTTAATCCGGAGTCCGGATATGAGAATGTTCGCGAATTTACTAATCAATATGATTTAGACGGACTTTCCATAAGTGTTCCTAAGACTAGTGAATCAGAGGAAGAAAATAAAAAAGCTGAGATTTATATGGGAGTTAAGAAATCAGAGGAAATAGAAGAGAAGCCTTATATTTCTATGGTTTATGGTAACTCATTTGAAATGCCTGAGAAGAATTCAGATGGCAAGGCTTTAACAGATGAAGAGAGGAAGTTTTACAAAAAACTTATAGATGATCAGGCTATGCAGCAGGTACTTAGCAGTGGTTGTGGTGAAGTTATTATGACTAATACAGCCATGGAGTCGGGTACTGCATGGTATGATGATGAAGGAGCGGGTCTGGGTTATCCTAAAGCAGAGATTAAAGAGGCGTCTTACATTGGAGTAAAGAGAACTTCATCTCTTAAGAGTGCGGTAACTGGAATCATCAGATATTTTATAGAAAAGGATGAAAGACCTGCTGTAGAGTTAAAGGTTGATGGAGTAGTTTATACAAGAGGTGGAGAGGCGATAAAGACCATGGATGGAGATTGCTATATTTACTATACAAACTCAAAGCTTGTAAACAGTGGTCGTCCTCTAATGGATATTTCCATAGACAGAACAGTTTACAGTGACGGTTATGTTAACGCTCCTTGTATGTCTAAATATAGTAAAACTCATTACGATGAGAATACATATTTTACCTTTAATTGTAAGTTTGGAAGATTAGAAAACAGTGTAGTTAATAAGATATATCTTGCTAAGGCAGATACCGAGAAGGAAGCTAAAATAGAGCTTTCAAGAAAGGGCGTTGACAGAATTATCGATGTTGATTTAAACAGAGGTACTGATGGTTTAAAGGTTTATCTTGGATATACTACTATACCTAGAGGTGAGGCCATAGATTACCTTAAGGATGTGGATTGTGCATCCATAGAGGAGGTAAGAGAGGAGTGGTTATCTGATCCAGAGCTATCTAAAGAAGAAGCAAAGGAATTAGAGGATTACATAGAAAGCTACAAGATGGTATTTGATGTCAAATGTAAAGCTTACTATAAGACTGAGACGCCACTTCCTAGCTTTACACAAAATGGACTTACCTATCATTTGGTTTCTAATGTTTCCTTAAATGAAGGTTGTGAGGGTAAGGCAGTTAAGGATATTTATCTTTATGCCTGCAATGACTATATAGACCTTACTGTAAACGGACAGGGTGAAAGAGAACCAGATGACCCTGATAATGTATTTAACAGTGCAATTTCTGATTTAAGTCTTTGCTCAGGAGATATAATTCCTGTAAACAGACTTTTATGGGAAGGTGTTTATGATACAGAAGGTAAAAGGGCAGATGTTAATGACTCTGTTTTTGGAGGAGTTATTAGTGAAACTGATAAGATTAGTGAGGAAGTTAAAAACAAAGTAAGTGATGTTAGATTATATCTTTTCTCCAGAAGATTTAATTCCTATATATTAAATAAGAACACTGTAGGTGATGGATGGAGTCAGGATACAATACAAAGCTTTAATT
>JAILGL010000164.1 GCA_024696825.1 Lachnospiraceae bacterium | reverse complement strand
TAAAGTAACAACTACCTTCATATTTAAAGCAGTTTCAGCATTAGTTGGACTTGGAGGACTGGTACTTGTTGGGCTGGTTGCATTGATTATATATATTATCGATGTAATTAAAGCAAACAGTGATAAAGACTACACCACTGTACCTGATTATCTCATAGATGTGGCAACAGTATCCGGTGGTGAGACAAGTGTTAAGTATGAAGTTAAAGAAGGTGACCTTAATGGTGGTAAGGGAAACTTAGGATGGGTACGTTTATATTCTACAACCGATAGTAGAATAGGAAGTCCGCTGGTTGTAAAGAATGGTGTAGCCCCGTTTGCAGTAAGCTATGGTGACCCTTCCTTTAAGAATGGAAGAGAGGCATTAACATTTTTTGGTGAAAAATCCTGTGGTAATCTGAATACACATATGAAAAACGATGATGTTGGCGGAATATATATTAATTATACCACAGAATATTCTATTAAGAATTTAAGCGAAAATGGTGAGAATACAGGAATTTACAATAAAGTTGAAAATCCAAATTATCTGTATGATATTATTGTATCCTGTGCAGATAATGAAGCAGAGGCAAAAGCAAACATTACGAAAAAAAGAGGTTTCTATGTATGGGATAAAAATCTTTCACCAACTGTTTCATCAGGAAAGTTAAAGAAATTTTTGGATAATAAGCAGTATGTATATATAGGGTATCAGTTAACCTCTGACCCTACCCTTGCTATTAGGGATTTACGAGTGGCGACATTTAATAATACTCAGGAGATGTATTTTGGCAGCCTTAAATATACCTGTGCAGGAACCCTTGGATATAATAAGATGCCTGATAAAAATGATGAAACTATTCCACAGGATTTGGATGGATTGTATTATAGTGCTGATAAGAAAAGTGGAACCCCTATCAGGCTGGAAAATCTACATATCCTTACAAGTCATGCTGATGCAAAGGAAGGATGGATTCCGGTGACCACCTTTAGTGGATTGCCTTATAATTTTAATACAACCAGAGTAAGTCTTAATAAAAAAATAGCAGTTGCGGGAGACTATTTTCTTGGACCATATAGATATACTTTGAATATGGATGAATATGACAAATCATTTGATTGTACATATATCTACTATGAACCTGAGGAAGTATATACATCCGGTAAAAAATATCTGTCAGGGTTATTCTTTATCTTTGGTTCAGATGCGGTGGAATGTTTAACTTCTGTTGGCGAAAGAGCAGTAGCTTTTGCTGACTTTATTACGGAGACTAAGAAAATACCGAATGTCACAGTTTTTTCTGATAACAATATTGCAAGCTCCTTTGTTTATGAGGGGTATTCTCGAGAAAGTAATCAGAAATACTTACACCTGTGTTATACCTGGAGTTATAATCCGTACAGGGCCCTTTATGACATAGATACTTATCAGGGAACTCTATACAATTTTGAGCTTCCTTATAGCATAAGAAAAACTTTAACATATAGTAAAAACAAGTATGGAGATCCAGCAGAAACAGAGAGTTATGCTTCAGCCAGTGTATATGCACGAAGACCTTTAAAACCAATTAATGAGTATGCTGAAGATTTGATAGGAATAGGCGTTTCTCCTGAGAATGCTTATATGTCTTCTAATGGTCTTATTGGAAGAGATGAACAGGTTTGGGAAGAAACATATACAAAGGAGCTTCAGGGAGGCTATGACTATGGCTTTACCCAAATGGCACTTCTTCCAACAGGACTATATGTAAGTGGTTATGTTTCTGACAAAGAGCCACTGGCTCTTGAAGATGTGGTAATTTCTAATAATGCTTATAAGGCTGAAAATATCGATGGAGAATTAGTTACTAAGATAACCAACGATAAAACTCTTGATGGTACAGAGGCAACTGGTGATTTTAATTCAATACAGGAGCTTAAGAGACCACATAGGATTGAACCATTTGATCTTTCCTATCCTGAATGGACTGATGATAATGATAATACCTATAAAAAAGGAAAACACACATATATATATACCAGAGAGAAAAGAATTAAAAAGAAATATATCTCAAGAATATTTGTAGGTGAATTTAGCAGAGAGGAGTCAGGATATGATGACGAGGACTATTTGAAAGAAGTTGATAAGGTTGTAGACCATCAGGCTCTTCTTATGGCAACAACTCAGGCAAGTGATGAGGTTATTCCTGTTAATGTGGCCATTAATCAAAATGAAGCCTGGTATAGAAGAAAAGTAGATGAAGATGAGGAACTGGCTGCCTATGAACCAGATGAGGATTTAAAAACTCCGGCGGCATATTTAAGCGTTTCTCGTACAGATAAGACTTCTGAGGCAGTAAAGGGAATACTTCTTTATAAAACTGATAAAGACGCAGTTCCTGAGATGATTTTTGTTAATCATATGGAATATTATTGTGGAAGTACAACTATACCTATTAAAAGGAAAAATGGTAGTAAGTACTATTTATATTATACTTATAATACCGGTGCAAATCCTGGAAAACCATTTACAGACATAACTGCAGATTCAGAGGTGTTCCAGCCTGAGCAGTCTACAGCTTTAGTTATAAACAAACCTGATAATGGTGACGAATTAAGTACACCTTATGGAGATATTACCATGGAAACCTTTATTCATGGCAAGTATGAAAATGGTAGAAATGAATACTTTAATAACTTTTATCTAGGTTCTGGTGATAGCAGAAAGGAAGCCTGCTTAGAACTTCTTGAACAGGGTTGTACAGAGTTTATAGATATGAATATGAATAAAAATGCCGGTGGATACAAGGTTTATATGGGTTATAAGAAATATGGCCTAGATGAAGATGCAATTAAAGAGAAAACCACTGAGGCAGCAAAGCAGGCAGAGATAGACAGGCAGATGGAGGAAGCTGTATATGATATAATGTTTACAGTAGGTAAGCCTTATCAGAAAAATGGATTCCTATCTGACAAGTATCAGATTTACTACCTGCCGGTAAAAGATGTTGATCTTAATGAAGGTACCGACGGTCCTGAGATTTATATGTATTTTACAACCAGATATAATGCAAAGCTATATAATAAGAGACAGGGCTCTGATACCAGAGATAACCTTTCATCTATGCCTGATGAATACTATAAGGAGCCAATTTCAAGACTGTCATTTACCATAGGTGATAAAGTCCCAAATATTAAAGATAAGTTTAGCCAGGGACTTAGTAATTCTCTTCCATGGGAGAGAGTTCTCTGTGATGACAGTAAAACTGTTGCAGAGTTAAATGAAGGTGCCTTTGGATTCGACGAGGATTATAATACAGAAGAGAACCGTATATACATGTTCGTACAGCGTGCGGATGGATATGTAAAGGCTCCCGGAGAAATAGTAGGAGGCTGTACTGATGAAGAAACCTACTATGGTGAAATGTGGTTTTATAAGTAAAACTCTAACCCTATTGTAATAGAATTTAATGGAGGGCGGGACTATGAGTGAGTTAGAAAATGTAACTAATATGGTAAATGCAGCAAATACTGAGAATTTATTGATTTCAGAAAAGGCTGATAATCCCTATATGAAAGAGGCCATTAATGAGGCTCTTATGGGTATAAAAAATAACCATGGCGGTCCCTTTGGTTCCGTAGTAGTAAAGGATGGAATCATAGTTGGAAGAGGTCATAACAGGGTTTTATTTAATACTGATTCCACTGCACATGGAGAGATAATGGCTATTCGTGATGCAGAGAAAAATCTTGGAAACTATGACCTGTCAGGTTGTACTGTATATACTACAGGAGAGCCCTGCCCAATGTGTCTTTTTGCTCTTATGTGGGCCAATGTGGAAAAGGTATATTATGGCTGCACCATCGCTGATAATTCTGAAATAGGCTTTAGAGATGAAAAGCTTGATAATATGTCAGGGGGAAGAGAGAAGTTTAAGGACTTCTTAGAATGCATAGACCGTGAGGCCTGTTTAGAATTATTTAAAGCTTATAAAAATATGAATCATAAGATTTATTAAAGTATAATAATAAAAAAATAAAAAAATAAGGCGGCAGAATTAAGCTATAAGCTTTTTCCTGCCGTCTTATTTTTTAGAATAGGTGTAGGTATGAGTACTTTTGCAAATACTCAAATGGATATTTATTTAGCTATTATCTTACTCTTGTCTTTTTTATCTTACTATAGGAGCCATAAACCTTCTTAGATCCATTCTTTGCAAATCCCCTAACCTTAACAAAATATACCTTTTTACTCTTAAGCTTTTTAATAAGCTTTGAAGATATATTTTTAACTGTATAAACCTTTTTATTCTTGGTAAACTTTCTGTTAGTAGAAATCATTACCTGATAACCCTTTGCATTCTTAGCCTTTTTCCAGGTTACCTTTAATGTCTTTTTCTTAGGACTTGTAACCTTCTTTAAATTAACCTTTGCAGGCTTACTTACCTTAGTAGCAGGAGTTGTGCTCTCTATAGGTGTAGCGCTTGTGTCGGGATTAACAGAAGGTGTTGCAGCTGGGTTAGCTGAAGCACTTGTTTCTGGGCTTGTAGAAGCTGATTCACCAGGATTAGCAGAAGTACTTTCCTCAGGTGCTGCAGATACATCAGGGTTAGCAGAAGCGCTTGCCCCAGGACTAGCTGAAACCTCTGGCTCCACACTAGGTGAAGGCTCAACTGATGGAACAGGAACTCCATTTACAATTACATCAATATCATAGCTTATGGAAGAGAATTTAACCTCTTCACCATTAATTTTAAGTGCAAATCTGTAATTAACCCAGGTAGTTTTTGCCCTGGCTGCAAATAATCCAAGGTCCTCTGTACCAAGAACTAATGAACCGATGCTATCACCGCCCCATCCATTTGGAAGACCGTTAGCGGTAGAACTCTTAGGGTTAAGCTCCTTATTAACAGGAATCGTAACCTCTCCGTCATCTGTTGTAAGAATAAGGTTTTTAACTAAAACCATATAATTGGCATCTGTAACTGTATTGATAAAACCTAAGTTAATTACCTCGCCCTTCTTGTCGAACTCGGTAGTTTTTACAAGGAAGGAGCTGGACTTGGTGAATTCTACATTACCCTTAATAGAAGCGTCCGGATTAGTTACCTGACCTGAAATTGTAAGTAAGGAAGCAGTAACATCTGTAATGCTTAAGTCCTCCTCAGGTCTTGAAGTAGTCTCGCCCTTTGTAAATGAGAAGCTGTCAAGCTCTATGTCCTTACCACTAAATACTAAGAATACATTGTGAAGTCTTCCGTCAAATGCTTTGAATTCTGTGCTTTTAATCTTTTTAAAATCTGAATTGTCAAATTCAATATATGAAACAGCCTTATTGTCAACATCGTCAAGTCTTACTTCAATTCTACCCTTACCCTTTACATTTGCTATAAAGCTTTCTGCGCCGTATTCGAAGTCCATGCCCTTAACCATGGTCCATGCGCCATCAGCCATACTCTTAGCTGCAGGATCATTAACCTTGTCATAGAAAATATCTGCAGAGGTAAACATTAATGCACCAGGATTTTCCTTATAAGCATCCACTGCTTCTACCTGAGAAACTCCGGTTCTTGAAGCCTGTGTCTTTGGAATAGTCTGAGTCTCAGAATCCATAGGAAGATAATCCACCATAAGACTTCTAAAGCCTGCTGTACCGCGAGCTAACTCCTCTAAAAGAAGAGTGTGATGAAGAATATAATTAGTTCCCTTATATTCACAGAAATGAGTATGGTTATTACCCCATCTTAAACCTGATTCACCTGTTGAACTCTGGCCTGAGTTATAGAAATAGTCACCCTTGTAGGTCCAGCTATCTGCATTTAATGGATCTGTACTTGTAAGGTAACCCATGCTACATCTGGAAGGATAGCTTGTTCCCTCATAATCCCAGGTTCCGTTTCTGTCCTGCCAGTCGTTACAGTAGGTGTAATAGTAAACGCCATCGATATAATTTAACTCACTTGCCTCAAAGAAATAAGGCGCATCTATGGAAACAAAGTCGCTGTCAAATGATAATAAATCATCTCCAAGCTTTACGATTTTAGGTATATTTGAATGCACTGAATTACAAGGTGAACCACCTCCGAAGGTCAGCCAGCCAACGCCGTTATCATCTATACAAGCGCCTGGATCAAAAGGAGCGGGACAATTAGTTAGGCCTTCGGTATTCTGACTTACAAGTGGTTTACCTAGCGGATCTGTCCAACCGGTAACAGGATCAGTTGAAGTAATTACACCAACACCTGCACCATTGTTTGAAAAATATAAATAAAAATGTGTAAGGCCGTCCTCTTCAACTCTTGAAACAACTGAAGGAGCCCAGGAGGTGTTACACCATGGGCAAATGTCGCCAACTTCGATTCTGCCATGGTATACCCAGTTAACCATATCTTCTGTAGAAAAGACCACCAGGGAATCAATCTGATCATAGTCATTTACAGTATCTTCCTCGCTCTGCTGATGGTCATTAGTTGCATAAACATAAAGTCTTCCGTTATACTCTACTGCCGTTGGATCTGCACAGTACACAGATGGTGAAAGTGGATTGGCATTAGACGGAGTCTTTAAAACATTAGTACTTGCCTTATTAATAGTTATGCCTAAATCAAGGCTGTTAGTCGCATCATCACTTGCCTTAGCATAAGCCACAGCATTATCCTTCTTATCAGAAAACTTCTGTGAAAATGCACTGCCTGTTAGTATCAAACTCAAACTGAGTAACACTGATAATAATTTTTGCTTTCTCATACAATACCTCCTAAAAAATAAATACCGTCATAAAAAGTAACCTGTATTTATTATATCAAATCTACATTTGGTTACAAGTATCAGGTTTGTGTTTAAAATATCCATTTTTGCTCACATTGTTGCTTATATAAAAGACATTTGATAAAATGGGTATAGAGTTTAAAGGACGAGAAATTGTGATGAGATATCATGACGGGAAGGAGGTATATATGGAATATCAGGTTAATTATCAAATGAATGAAAATGTAAAAGGTATGTCCTTCAGTTGCTGGAAATACAATCAGGAAGAGGATTACATATATCCGCTGCATTGCCATTCCTATTATGAAATATCCTTTGTAACAAAGGGAAAAAGAGAAGAGTATTATAACCATAATTATTATAATGCTAAGCAGGGAAGAATGTTCTTTTTTAGTCCCCTAAGCGTTCATGGATTTAAGAACAGCACTCCGGTTTCTGACATGATACTCCAGTTTTCACCTGAGTTTCTAAGTGCGAATATTCCAACCCTTAAAAAGAACGAAGTGGTGGTTTTAAATACTGATAAAGTGGCGGATAAAGAGCCTTGTATAGATGTGGCAGAATGTGCAGAAATACAGGACATTTTAAAGAAATTTGACATCCTCTGTTATAGCATGGAGGATGAAAATGCAGCGAAATTTGAAAGTGATTCCATAAGAAATCTTAAGACCGCAAAGCTCCTTTTGGAACTGTTAGATGTGATGTTTGAAAAGGGTTATCTTAAAATAGAAAAAAGTCAGAATGATTACTTAGGTTTTCCTCAGGTGGAAACCGTAATAAACAAGGTGCTTTCAGACCCTTGCAATATTCCAACCTTGCAGGAAGCAGCAGATCTTGTAAATGTAAGCTATTATCATTTTAGCCGTCTGTTTAAGAAAACAATGGGAATAAATTATCTTGAGTATTGCAATATTCTTAGGATTTGCCATGCAGAAGAGCTCCTTGCAGGAAGCGACAAAAGTATCTCGGAAATAGCCTTTGAAATAGGTTACGAGAGCAACACAAGCTTTGTAAAATCATTTAAAAAATATCATAATATAACACCGTCAAAATATCGTGACAGGCTGAAAGAGAGGTAATGTTATGTTAATGAGTCTTGCAGTTATACTGATTTCAGGACTTTTACTTGGATGGTTATGTAAGAAAATAAGATTTCCAAGTCTGTTTGGAATGATTATCGCCGGAATAATCATCGGCCCTTATGCATTGAATCTTATCGATTCATCCATACTAAATATTTCTTCAGAGATTAGAAGAATAGCACTTATAATTATACTTATTCGTGCAGGTTTAAAGCTTAAATTATCCGACTTAAAAAAGGTGGGACGCCCTGCCATCCTTATGTGCTTTGTACCTGCGTGTCTTGAGATAGTAGGAATGGTGGCACTTGCCCCTAAGCTTCTCGGAATATCCATCCTTGACGCAGCCATAATGGGAGCAGTAGTTGGCGCCGTTTCACCTGCAGTTATAGTGCCAAGAATGATTAAGCTTATAGACGAGGGCTATGGCACAGAAAATGGAATTCCGCAGATGATACTTGCAGGAGCAAGCGTGGATGATGTATTTGTAATCGTTATGTTCTCTACATTTACGGGCCTTGCTAAGGGAGCAAAGGTTTCAGTAGTAGAATTTGTAAATATACCGGTATCCATAATTATAGGCATCATAGTGGGCTTTATAGCAGGATATATCATTTTAAAATGGTTTGGATTTATAAAGATTAATCCTATAGTGCAGGTGATTATTGTACTAAGCATCTCACTCCTTTTAAATTATGCGGAGGACAGCTTAAAATGGCTTCCATTTGCATCACTCATCGCCATTATGTGCATAGGAATTCCTATAAGAAAATATAACGAAGACCTTGCAGTTGGCCTTTCAGGTATATATGACAAGCTTTGGACAGTTGCAGAAATATTCCTCTTCGTCCTGGTGGGTGCTTCAGTTGCCATAAAGAGTGCACTTTCAGCAGGACCAAGCGTGATACTTCTTCTCTTCGGTGTCCTTATATTTAGAATGATAGGCGTTATGATTTGTCTTCTTGGCACCAAACTAAACCTAAAGGAAAGACTTTTCTGTATGATTGCCTACACTCCAAAAGCTACGGTTCAGGCGGCAATCGGCGGACTTCCACTTGCCATGGGACTTGGCTGCGGCCAGATAGTACTCACGGTTTCTGTAATCGCCATATTACTAAC
>JAILGL010000161.1 GCA_024696825.1 Lachnospiraceae bacterium | reverse complement strand
ATTATATACCTTAAAAAAATCATTGTCAACAGTTAAGATATAATTATTTATTATATTTATTTTATAATTATTTTAGATTTATTTCTTTTCTAACTCTATCTTAAATGGAGCCTTTTCCTTCATCTCTTTTAACATAGTCTCATCAGGAGTAAATATTACCTTAGACTGTCCTTTTTCTTCCTTTGTAACTATGACAAAATCCTTTTCTCTTAATTCACTATTAGAAGAAAAGTCTCTTTCCTTAAGATTCTTGTGACCATCCAATGAATGTGAACCATAAGGCGCCACAATTATAGCATTTTCAAGATCTGTTCTAAACATATTCTTTCTGCTGCTTCCGCCTATTATTCTGTCGAAATCCAGCTGTCCATCTACAAATACATATTCATATTCCACCTTATTACTTGGTGTTATAAATAAGAGCACTGAATCAATGGCTACCGCCAGAATAAATGCAAATATACTTCTTAAAACAGCAACTGAAGCCAATAATAATATTATACATATTGCAAATAAAGCATATCTTATAACTATTCTTTTACCTCTGTTTTCTACCTTAACTATCATATCATAGTATGAGCCGTCACCCATCATAGTTTTGTCCTCCATACATTTTTTAAACATATAAATAGTATTTTAAATCATCACAAATTAATGTCAAGACCTGCAGGCAAAAAAGGCACTTTAATTATAATAATTAAAGCGCCTTTTATATTTAAACATTATTACTTTCTAAAAATATAAATTAAAAGCTCTTATATTTTTATTACTTCTTAACAGTAACCTTAACCTTTTTCATAAGTCCGTTTGCAGAATATACATAGATTTTACAGCTTCCCTTTTTCACTGCTGTTATCTTGCCCTTTTTATTAACCTTGGCAATCTTTTTATTGCTTGATACATAACGGAACTTAGCAACTGTTGATGCCTTCAAAGCTTGTTTTTTCTTATCCTTAAGAGTAATGCTTGCATTTATTTTCTTAGTCTTTTTAACCTTAATTGTAAGCTTACTCTTTTTAACTTTAAGCTTTGTAGGATTGGTAAATTTCTTACTGTTAATTCCTGCTATATAAGCCTTTACACCAGTTCCAATGGTGGTAGTTTTACTACCTGATTTCTTAATGGCAGTTACATAAATAATATAGTTTTTCTTAAGATTTATCTTCTTGCCATTTATCTTTTTAATGGTTGCCTTTAATGTAGAATTCTTATTAATAGTCTTAACTACCTTACATTTCTTTCCGGCATATCCGGCATAAATCTTATATCCTGTAGCCTTGGAAACCTTACTCCATTTTAAGGTTATACTCTTATTAGTCTGTGTAACCTTCATTCCATCATACATATTTACCTTAGTAACTGTATCAACACTTGAAGAAGGTGATGCACTTGGAGTTATGGCACTTTCAGTTGGTACAGCCGAAGGCTCTACAGAAGCTGAAGGCTCAGTTGACGGCTCTTCAGACGGTGAGGTCGAAGGTTCATCTGATGGTGCTATTGATTCTTCAGGCTCAGCCTCATAATAAGGAGTATGTATGTAGAAGTTAGATCCTGCCTTATCAGTTCCTGTTACTATGGATTTCATCTTTCCAATTTCATAATATAATTCCTGACCATTTACCATAAGTCCTGTGCTGTTACCACTAAGCTTTAACTCAGGTCTGTCAGCTGTTGTTTCATTCCAGAGATTTCTTACACCGGAAGCACAGTTTAAGTTAAACAATGAATAGTTATTATTAGAAGGATCTGCCAAATACTCCTTAAACTCTTCAAATTCATCAGCTGTAAGCTCTATTGAATAATAATTATTAGGTAGCTGTGTACCATTATTTACAAACTGATTATACATTTCCCTGTTAACACAAAGGCCGCCCTCACAGTATCCGTCTGCAGGATTAGTTCCTGAAACCTTAGCGAATGCAATCATAACCAGTAATATGTGAGTCAGATTTTCAAGTGCAGCGCCTCCATCTATTTCCTCACCTGCCATGTACTTTTGTACTGCCTCTAATAGCTCATCTGCATCTACCAAATTTGAAAGAGTACTATTTTGGAAGGCTTTAATAATCGGTATTAAATTATCCTCTTCAAAACCGATATTTGAAATGGATATGGTTTCATTTTCCTTTAAGGATATGGTTTCAGGTTCTGAAGTTTTACCGTTATTATAAATATCAAAATATGAGTCTCTGTCTTCTATATCCGAAGCATTTTCATAGTATGCCGGATCCCCCTTATAATTATCAGGATTCTCCTTATAGTCTTCCATTAATGCTTCATATTTTTCAGTTGGCTTATAATACTCATAATAGCTTACATCCAGGTCTACATCCTTATAGGTTGTAAATACCACGGTTCCATGTGGTACTAAATTATTTGGTATAATAGGACGTGCTAAAATTGTAAGCTTTCCTACAATATCATCTCCTGAATAATCGCCTAATATAACCTTAGTTCTTGCAAATACCTTATCATTACTTGAACCTGCATAGGCAGTTAAATAAAGCTTTGCACCTTCCTCAGGAATATCTTCAACTACTGTAAGAAGTCCGTCCTCATCTACCTCTACAAATGAACTGCTAACCTCATATCTTATGGATGAATCATAAACCATTAAAAGTCCATAAGGTGATTTGTACTGTACATTTGATCTAAGCTGATAGGTATCCCCAATCTCATCTAATTCAATCTTATCAGGCATACTCTTTATTTCGGCATTTCTTGAACTTACCTTTATATCAAGATCTTCATCCGCTGTAATTGTTTTACCACAATCTATAGTCTTATTATTACATTTAATCTCTGATATTACCTTGGCTTCACTCCAATTAGGAACTACATTAATCTCAGTTCCCTTCTTAACATAATAGCCGCTATATGGAATCTCTTTTTCTTCGCCCTCTGAGCCATAATTATAAATGCATTCCTCATTGGTATATGTGATTTCTACCATATCATCTCTGCTCTCAAATACCTGTACAGAAATGAGCATATCTATATTTTCATTTAATAGATTTTTGCAGTAAATTGAAGTATCGCCTGCTTTTACGGCTTCTACTACGTTCTTACTATCATCTGCATATTCAAATAATGGCTCTGAGTCTCCATCAGAATTAATCTCCCAGAAATAAAAGCTTGCATCATCATTTGTAAATTCTGCCTCTGCATATTCTGTTACATCAAGCTCTTCACCCACTGCCATCTGAATTGTCTGATTATTATACTCACGCTCAACGTCTTTATAGGTTACCTTAAGCCATGCACCATTTTCAGGCATGTCAAATGTAAATTCCTTATTTTCAGCATCAAAATGTTCCTCATCCTTTATGGAAACTCCATTAAGAGTAATATCATCTAAAACTGTAAGGTAATTATACTTAAATACAGGCTTTACATGGACCTTAGTACCTGCTTCTACTTCTTCCTTTAAACCAATGCTACTCTTAGTTTCACCATCCATTGTATATATTTCAGTTTCCACTTCATCTGAAGAATTATTTACAATCTTGGTTTCAAGATAGTTTGTATCATCAACATTATACTCAGTTTTTTCTGGAGCACTTACATACACCCAACCGGTTTCATCTTCATAGCCTGCATTAGGCTCTTCAACCATTTTATTATTGTTAAGGTAATGACCCGGTAATTTTTCCATAATATCATTTTTTACAGCTCTTGGAACATCTATAAGATTATAGATTCCACTATCCTTAGCACTTAAATGATATGCTGATTCTTTACCATCTTTATATCCAACAGCCGCATTCCATGCATTTACAGCAATTGTAGCACAGCTGTTTTTTACAAATGAAAACTTATTAAGATTTCCATCAAGAGTATCCACCATGGCATCTAACTGATTCTTTGTAATATCAGTCTCATAGGTTACATTTTCATACTGGTCATATTCAAGCTTCTGATTATAAAGCTCTCTGTTAAAGCAAACACCACCGTTTGTCACACCATTTAAAAGATCATTATAGCTATCTCCATATTCCATAAATGGCTTGAGGAAATCCAAAAATGATACATTTTCTGTCTTATTGGTAATTATATCAAAAAGTGTGGTCATTAAGGCAGTCTTTTCACCCTCAACTATATTTGCCCATCCGGTACTGTTCTTTAAAACTCCGAAGGCTGCATCAAAAACTGAATCATCAAAATCTCTATACATTCCGATGGTTACTATCTCACCCTTATCAAGAGTTACACTCTTCATCTCATCGTTAAATGTAAAGTATTTATCAGTGTCAGTGCCTGTATGATTAGAACCATTTGAAATATCTTCTCTTATATCTCTATAGTAAAGTCCTGAAATCTCATATCCTGCATATAAATCATCTACATTTATAGTCACATTATCCTGATATGAGGTAAATAAAAGATATACATGTCCATCATAAAAGTTCATGGAGTTATTGAATCTGGCAAGTATTTTAAGCTGTCCAATAAGCTCAGAATCATCTGTATAATCATTTACAATAATATTGTACTGAGTATACTTGGTGGTTTTCTCTCCCTCTTCATCAGTACTTGTAATCTTAACATCTATAGTGGTTTTTCCCTCTTTAAATGCTTTAAGATTACCATCCTCATCAATCCATGCTATGGAAGAATCTTCGCACTCAACCTCCACAGATTTTCCTGTTGGCACAAAGCTTTTTCTAACATCACCCTCAACCATAGTTATATCTTCAATGGCATCAGGAGTAACTATTTCAGCTTCTTCTGTAGAGCTTGGGCTTTCTGTAACTGCAGATCCGGTAGACTCTGACGATGCAGTTGCTTCTGCGGACTCAGTAGCTTCTACCGATGGGGTTACCGATGAACCAGTCGGAGTTACCGCCTCATCACTTGCAGCGTCCGCCATAAGCATCCCATTTAAAGCTGTCCCTTTCTTATTAGTAGCTGCCTTGGCACTTAAAAAACTCCCATTAAAAGGCAACATTGATAACAACAAACTAAGCACTAAAGACATAGTTATGATGTTTTTTATAAATCTTTTAGTATTTTTCATACGGTCTTCCTCCTTATATGTCAAAAGATTCTATAAATGTAAATATCACTTTATTCCTTAAAACTATATTCAATTACGGTAATCGCGTAAATGTTACTTATAATTTTAATGCATAAATGAGATTTTATCAAGAGTGAGTTAGAACATGGTTTATACCAAGGGGGCTCTCAGAACCCGCCTTCGGCGTGCCCCCCTTGGTGCACCACTACTTTACTGAATCAGAACTATTCATA
>JAILGL010000149.1 GCA_024696825.1 Lachnospiraceae bacterium | reverse complement strand
TCGCTCTTTCTTCTTCGTGATAATTTGTTTTATCCTGCTTGTCTTTGAGTGAAGGAATGAATGAATCATTACATACATCCCAATCAGTATTATTAAAATCAGTATTACTATAATTAGTATTATTAATATTAGTATTATTAGGTTTTGATTTTGGAAACTCTCGTGTTTCGATTTTCGAAGCTCTCGCGTTTTGAATTTCAAAACTCTCGTGTTTTGATTTTCGAAACTCTCGTGTTTTGATTTCCGAAACTCTCGTGTTTTGATTTTCAAAACTCTCGTGTTTTGATTTTCGAAACACTGTTGAATTATCAACATTTGTTGACATCTCACCTTCATCTACCAAAACTACCTCAGGTTTGCTTTTCTTTTCTCTTCTGGATTTTACTTTTGCTTCAGATTCCTTAGGTATTTCCATTCCATCATTTGCAAGAATCGAAAAGTTTTTGACATAAATAATATCAGGTTTCGAAAAACCTTGTTTCCTTCTCTCTATCAGTCCAAAGGTTTCTAATTCCTTTAAAAGCTTCACACACTTCTGTGTACCAATACATAAATCAATCATTATCTCATCCGTTGTATAAATGATATATACCCTATTATCATCATCAAACCACTTGTTCTTCATAGATAATGACATCCTATCAAGAAGAAGGCCAAATAACATCTTAGCTTCATTAGACATCTTCTCAAATCTTCCATCTTTAATAAGGATCTTAGGAATCCTCAAGAATGAAAACATCTCAGCCTGCATACCATAGAAATAATCTAAATTTATTTCATTCTCACTCATTATCACGCCTCCTTTCATTTTTTTACTTTATATGTTAATTTCCACTCAACATATTCTCTTCTATCAATTAGTTTTTTTTCTAATTTTATTTGTTCTCTTCTCCAGTCTCTATATGCACTTGCAAAAGTTTCAGTGGTATCAACTAAAGGAACATATTTCTTTCTTAGAAAAAACTCAAAGTCCGGAATTAGTTCTTCAACCCAAAACATCTGATAAACGAAATCGGAAGAATCTATAAAATTATAGTTTCGTAGCATCCCTTCTGATATTTGAAGAATCTCTGCAATCTCATTAAGACGGTCACCCTTTGGAATCCTTCCATCTCTTTCATAACGACAAATTCGATTTCTGATTTTTTCACCCCTTAAACCAAGTGCTATTCCTAACTGCTCTTGTGTCATTCCTCGAAATTGCCTGGCATAAGCTATTCTGGATCCACAGGATAGACTTCTAAGGTTTGGTAATCGTAACAAATACCTTCTTTGCACAATTACACCTCCTTGACAATAATATTTTCAAGATTTCCTTTGCACTTGGTTCCTACTAAATACCACTTATTTCCATCAGATTCCCAAGCCATTTCTATTCTTGTTCTCACCCATAAACCATCTAGAAACACCATTAAACATTCACCACAATGTAATCCGGATCTTATCCATTCACCATCTTTTTTGATTCTATAGCGTTCACTCTCCTCATCGTAAGAAAGAATTCCAGCATCGGAAAACATTTCCTGTAACGCTTTTTCAATGATAGATAATTTTCCATGATTCTGTAATTTCTCCTTCTTAACCGGTTTTTCACTGCTAAGAATCTCTCTAACTCTATAATCCTCTAATTCCCCATCCTGTTTTAACTTCTTAATTGCTGCAGATTGCTGCATAGAAGGTTTACAACCACTTTCTTTTATCTCATTTAGAACCATTTCCTGCTCTTTTTCATCCAGTTCTGTAAGGTCCAAACCTTGTCTCATCCCTAGTCTTTTCTTATCAATAAGATCAAGTAAGTCATCTGAAAGCTTATTTAAGGTTATAATTCTTTGAACAGTCTTATTACTTTCTCCCATTTCTTCACTCATAGCATCTAGCCGGCGGTTTCCATCAAAATCCTGATGCTTTAAAGCTTCATACTTCATAGCATAAGCCCTTGCTTTTTCTCTCACAGAGATTTCTTCTCTTTGCAAATTAGAATCAACCATTGCAATCGTAGCCATATCATCATCGTAATCTCTTACAATCACTGGCATTGTTGTAAGTCCAGCCCTCTTAGCAGCTTCCTTCCTGGTATGTCCGGAAATCAATTCATATCCACCCCTAGGATCTTTTCTAGCAATTGCCGGATTTAAAATACCTACCTTTTTTATGCTTTCTACCATCTCCAAAAGCTTCTCATCATCTCTTACAATAAACGGATGATTCTTAAACTCATGAATTTCATCCAGAGATATTTCAATAGCATCTTTTAACTCTGTACTCTCTGACGAACTATTACCCCCAAACAAATCGTTAAATCCCTTTAACTTAACCTTTGATACAACATTCTTACTCATTTTCAAGGACCTCCTTTACAAAATTTTCATAGGCTGCTGCTACTATTCCTTTTGGAGCATATGAATAAATACTCACGCCTTCTGCACAGGTTTCTTTAGCTCGAACCGACTTCGGAATAATGTTTTTAAAGATATATAAATCCTTCCCATAATTTCCTATTACAAGGTCCATAATATCCTTTGAAAAATTTGTTCTTCTATCAACAATAGTAAATAATACACCTTCAATCTTAAGCTCCGGATGACTTACTTGATCTTATTGATAAGAAAAGACTAGGGCTGAGACAAGGTTTGGACCTTACAGAACTAGATGAAAA
>JAILGL010000148.1 GCA_024696825.1 Lachnospiraceae bacterium | reverse complement strand
GGCCTTTGAAAGACCTATTCCGTAGCCACCTTTCTTGGAATTTCTTGATTCATCAGTTCTATAAAACCTGTCAAACAAATGCTTTATATGCTTTTCACTAATGTTTCCGGTAGTATTGTAAACCTTTATAACTATGTTCTTTCCCCTCTTTTTAAGAGAGAAATCTATTCTTCCATTTTCATCGGAATACTTCACTGCATTATCTAAAAGGATGGATAAAAGCTCATATATGGCCTTCTCTTCACCCTTATAGGTAAGTAGCGGCTCCACATCCACCTTATAGGTCTTTTTCTCCAGCTTCGCCCTGGACTCAAAGCCCTTACTTACTTCCTTTGCAGTATCTGAAATCACAAAATCATATTTACTCAAAGTCTCCCTGCTCTCATCCATTTTTGAAAGATAAATGAGATCATTGGTAAGACCTGTAAGCCTTTCAATCTGCACCTTTATGTCGTCAATCCACTCCCGACTGTCAGAGTTTTCATCTAGGTCAAACTCTATAACTGCCGCATCTGCCTTAATTGTTGCAAGAGGCGTTTTTATCTCATGACCCGCATCAGTTATAAATCTTTTCTGCTTCTCAAAGCTTTCATCTACCGGCTTTACAACCCAGTTTGAGAAGAAAATTAGAAGTACAAATATGGTCACAAGACCTACTGCTGAAACTAATAAACTGGTAATTAGAAATGATCTTTGATTTTCAAGCTGTGAAGAACAATCTAAGAAAATCACCATATATGAACCATTTTCTTTTATGGATTTATATCTGTATTTTTTATAAAATCTATTCTTGCCGGTTTTCTCATAAAGCTTACTCGCAAGCTCTTTTGCAGTACTTTCATTAACAGATGCCACCTGAGAAATATCAAACTCCGTAACATTGCCATCCTTATCAAGCTTAACAGTAAAATATCTTGCCTCACGCCTTGAATCCTGCGTACTAAATATGCTTAAAAATCCCTTGTTTTCATTATCTGAATTAATTCCCTCTTCAGGAGGCATTTCATTAGGATTCATACTGTTATTAGGCCCCATACCCTGCGGTGCATTGCCATCATCAGAATTCCCATCACTTGGAGTCGCGCTTTCATCCGGCGCCATACTTCCCCCCGGCATGTTATCATCCCTCTCTCCAAACCTTCTATCCATAGGAAATTGCCCATCATTTTCTTCAAGCATTTTCAAAACATTGTCCGCATTACTTACTATATTTCTATAATTAATTATATTAATGGAACCCATTATTATCAGTAAAATAAGCACAACGGAAAGCATTGATATAGCTATAATTTTAGCTCTTAATTTCTTAATCATGGCAACCTCCTTTCTTTTATGTTTTATGTTTTTTCTTCTGTTTTCAAGGAAAACTATTGCCCTACAACCAGTGTATATCCACTATTTCTTATGGCTTTAATAGTAACATTAGAACCCATTCCCTTCATCTTTTTACGAAGGGTGGAAATGTAAACCCAAACGGAATTAATGTCACTTTCGCTATCCTCTCCCCACACTCTTTCAAATAACATGTCGGCAGAAATTATCTGCTTACTGTTCATCATTAAATATTCCAAAATTTGAAATTCTTTATTATTAAGAAGTATCTTTTCATTCTCAACAGAAAGCTCAAAGGTTTTTCTATTAAGAGTAACATTACCAAGAACTATAACAGGCTCAGGCTGTGGAGCTGAATCTGCTCTTGTCATAACTCGGATTCTCGCTAAGAGTTCCTTAGGATCAAAAGGCTTTGTAAGATAGTCATTAGCACCGGCATCCAGACCGTCCACCTTATCATCAATTTCACTTTTTGCTGTAAGGAGGATAATAGGAGTTTTTCCGCCCTTGGCTCTATATTCCTTCAATGCTGTAATTCCATCCATTTCAGGCATCATTATATCCATAACGCAGGCATCATAATCAGACAGTTCCAGATAATCTAATGCGCTAAGTCCGTCATAGACAGCATCAACTGTATATTTACTTTTTTCAAGTATTTTCACAAGTGCATTTGAAAGTGATTTTTCATCCTCAGCAATTAAAACCCTCATATTAAACCCCTTTCTTAAAGTTGTAACTTAAAGTGTTTCCTAAATATTCTTCTTAATTCTAAGCATTCTCATAGAGTTAAGTATACATATAACTGCAACTCCTACATCTGCAAAAACTGCTGCCCATATATTTGCGATACCCAGGGCCCCAAGTATAAGAGTTATAACCTTTACGGCAATTGCAAATACAATATTCTGCTTAGAAATATTTACAGTTTTTCTGGCTATTTTTATAACCTCCGGAATGTGAGAAAGCCTATCATCCAGGATTACCACATCCGCTGCTTCTATGGCAGCATCAGAACCCATGGAACCCATAGCAATACCTACATCAGCTCTTGAAAGCACCGGCGCATCATTGATGCCGTCACCTATAAATGCAACGCATCCATTTTTATCACCGCGCTCCTCTAAAATCTTCTCCACCTCTAAAACCTTGTCCTGTGGCAGAAGCTCAGAATGTACTCTGTCTACTCCGGTTTCAAAAGCTACCTGCTCACCCACACTCTTGGTATCTCCGGTAAGTATAATTATATTTTTCACACCGCAGGCTCTAATATCACTGATACTACTTTTAGCATCCTCTTTTATTATATCAGAAATGTAGATAATTCCTGCAAGCCTTGCTGATGAAGAATTATTTTCTTTAACTCCCACAAAGCAAATGGCTGATTTTTTATCCTCATAAAGCTCAGTGATTTTAATTCCATTTTCTTCCATAAGCTTTATATTTCCAACATATATAATTCTATTCTCCGATGTGCCTATAACACCCTTACCACTTATATTTTCTATTATATAATTATCTTCGTATTTAGTAAATATTTTGTTTTTATTATGATCATTATCCAAAGCCTTAAGTCTTTCGGCCTCTTGTTTAATACTCATGGCAATAGGATGGGTGGACATTTTCTCCACCTCGTAGGAAAGAGCGATACACTCCTCTCTTGTAAAGTCTTCCTCCACTCTAACATCAGTGACCTTGAAGTTACCTTCAGTAATGGTTCCTGTTTTATCGCAAACCAATGTATCGATCTGTGCGAGAAGTTCAAGATAATTTGAACCCTTAACCAGCACACCCTTCTTAGATGCAGCACCAATACCGCCAAAAAATGAAAGTGGTACCGATATTACAAGGGCGCAAGGACATGAAATTACCAGAAATGTACATGCTCTATATACCCAAAGTGACGGATTTCTAAATATAATGGAAGGTATTACAGCAAGAAGCACCGCAAGTATAACTACTATAGGTGTATAAACTCTTGCAAATCTGGTAATAAAATTCTCAGTTTTGGATTTCTTTTCAGAAGCATTTTCCACAAGCTCAAGAATCTTTGCAACTGTGGAATCTTCATATATTTTTTCAGCCTTATATCTAATAAGAGAATCGCCGTTAATACAACCGGAGATTATCTTATCCCCCGGATTCACCCTTCTTGGTACACTTTCTCCTGTAAGATTAGAGGTATTAATCATACCTGAACCTGAGATGATTTCTCCATCTACAGGCACCTTTTCTCCAGGCTTTACAACCACTATATCACCGATATTAATTTCATCAGGGAAAACCTCCTCCGGCTCCTCACCATCACTCTCGATAAATGCAGTGTCCGGAGCGATATCCATAAGCTCCTTTATGGATTTTCTGGACTTACCTACGGCATAGGACTGGAAAAATTCTCCTATCTGATAAAAGAGCATTACTGCACAAGCCTCCAGATTCTCGCCTGTGTAAAATGCTCCAATGGTAGCGATAGTCATAAGAAATGATTCGTCTAACACCGCTTTGTTTTTTATTCCATTAAGTGCCTTCCTTAAAACGGGATAACCTACTATCAAATAAGGCACAAGAAATACAGCAAGCATAACAAATCTATTTAATGAAATCTCATTATGCTTACAGTAAAATTCAAATATCGCAAGCCCTATAAACAGGACTCCAGCTATAATAATAGCCCTTAAATTTCTCTTCTGTTTTTTAGTCATAATCTGAACCTTTTTATCTTAAAATTCTACAGTCTGGCTCTACCTTATTCATTTCCTTCTGGCAAAGATCTATAATCTCATCAAATCTGTCATCCTCAGCATCAATAGTAAATTTCTGATTGATGAAGCTTACAGTTGCCTTATTAACTCCTTCAAGTTTATTGATAGCAGCCTCCATTTTTGCCGCACAGTTTGCACAATCTAAATCCTCTAAATCAAATCTTTTCTTCATGATTAGTCCTCCTCGATATGTTCCTTACCCATTGATAAAATGCTCTTAACATGATCATCTGCAAGACTATAATACATAGCCTTTCCTGCTCTTCTTGCCTTAACAAGCTTTGATGTTCTAAGTATCTTTAACTGATGTGAAACTGCTGACTGATTCATAGAAAGCTCATCACAAATTGCGGAAACATTAGCCTCACCTTTAAATAAAAGAAATAATATTTTTATTCTTGTGGAGTCTCCAAATATTTTAAATAATTCGGCAAGATCGATAAACTCTTCTTCCGAAATATCTTCTAATAAAAAATCATCCGAATGCACCATAGCTACCTCCATTTTTATTTTTTAACATATGAATATATTATCATATGTTATTTAAAAAATCAACCCCCTTTTTTTTAACTTCTCTCTAAATTTATAACTCCTCTCTTCCCTACAAAAAAGGCGCTTAGACTATTCAGTCTAAACGCCTATATAAATTCCCACTAATTAAATTCAATTTACTATTTACTATTTTCTTTTTTCTTCTCTTCCTTCTCCTTCTCGTCCGTACCTTCCTTGCCTTTCTCTTCCTTCTTGTCCTTCTCCTCTTCCTCAGCCTTCTTAGCAACGTCAGCATAGAGCGCATTTATATCTATGTCCCCTTCATCTATAATTTGCAGGAACAAATCTAAGAGATCAGGATCAAACTGAGTGCCTCTTCCATTGTGAAGCTCACTCATTACATAGCCAAAGTCCTGTTTCTTTCTATAGACACGGTTTGCAGTCATGGCATCAAATGCATCTGCTATGGCTATGATTCTACCGTAGAGAGGAATTTCTTCTCCCTTAAGGCCTTCCGGATAACCCTTTCCATCATATCTTTCATGATGATATTTGGCACCCTCAACTACATTTTCTATAAGGGTAAAGTCCTTGAGAATCTCAGCACCTCTTGTTGGATGAGTTTTCATAATGGCATATTCTTCATCTGTAAGCCTTGCCGGTTTATTTAATATGGAATCCGGAATACCAATCTTACCGATATCATGAAGAAGTGCCGCTCTTCTTATATTTTCAACCTGCTTCTTCGTAAATCCATATTTTGAAGCAATTAAGGCAGAATACTCTGACACTCTCTGGGAGTGCTTACTGGTTCTTGGGTCCTTGGCATCAACGGTTTTAGCGATGGCAAGAATTGTCTCATTACCCATCTGAACCTGTTGCATAGCAATTTTCAACTTTTCCTGCTGCAGGTAAATAGTTCTCTGAGTAGCCTTTTTAGTTATATACCAGCTGACCCAGCCTACGAAAAGAATAGCTACAGCAAGCATGTATATAATGAACCATCCATTATCATACATGGCTTTTTCTTTAATAAATTTATAGGTGTTCTGCTCAACTGTCTCACCTGTTGCAGTATCTAAAACAGATATTTTAAACTTGTAGCTGCCAGGTGAAAGGTTACTGTAGGTAACTCTTGTAAATTCACTTAATGGAACCTTTTTAACAGTATTATCAAAGCCTTCCAGATAGCAGGAAATAACAGGATCTTCCAAGGTATAATTTACAATCTCAGGTCTAAATTCTATTTTCTTAACATTCCTGCCAACTCTAAATGTTTTATCTGAATGAACCGATTGAAAATCATCATCTAACTGAACACCGATGAGAGCTATCTTATACTGGTCTCTTGTATATCTGTAATTATTGGTATTAATCTTATAAATACCACGGTCAGTGGAAAGATAGAGATTACCCTTCTCATCAATGTAATTCCATGAATTAGCTGTAAGCGCCCCCATAAGACCGGACCTCATGGTAAGCATGCTATAGTTTGGATCTTCCTTATCCTTTAATATTTCATCTCTATTTTCAATGTAAATACCCGCACTGCCTAGCACCATTGCCTCATCATTATCATTTATTACCATGTCATAATTGTTGGAATATGGAAAATGCTCAAGATTTCTGAGACTATCCTTTTCCTTATAACATATGCCATTACTGGTAATTATAAATACATTTCCATTAGGCTCTCCGTCAGTTTTATCTTCAACCATCCTAAGGATGACACCTGATGAAAGGCCATCCTCTCTGGTATATATCTCATCAATTTCAGCATCACGAATGGTAACTATACCGCTTCCGTCTGTACCAAGATATATAGTTCCATCAGAGGTTTCTAGTATACTTAATATATCCGTGCTTCCAAAATCTCCTCCATATGGAATATGAGAAACCACCTTTTTATCTCTTATGAAGCTAAAGCCTGTATCACTACCAACAGCAATTGCTCCATCCTTTAATTCATAACAAATCCTCGCCCTACTTCCTATATCTGAATTAGTGGAGTCAAAGAATTTAATCTTATCCTTTTCCTTATCATAATAAACAACGCCCTTACCATAGTTGGCTATCCATATGATGCCGTTACTATCCTGTTTTATACAACGAATTCGAATGCCTTCAAGCATTTTGGTAAGATTATTTTTTACCAATTCTTTTTTCTTAATATCTATTATTTCCAGACCGTCATCTGTTCCGGAATACAAGAGATTGCCATCCTTAAAGGTTGTATTTATAACCTTTCCATTGATTCCTACATCACTATAAACATCGCTAAATGGTGTCTGAGAAAGTCTTAAAAGTCCAAGTCTCGAAGAAGCAAACCAAAGATTTCCCTGGTAATCAATTGTCATTTTTTCAATGGAATAATTAAAGTCTACTGTTTTCTGTTTTTTGAATTCCGATTTGTCATCAAAAAATCCTATTCCATTATCAGCACATACACAAATTCTTCCTTCCTTGTCCTCACAGAACTGATTTATCTGCTGGAAGCCTTTACATTTAAATGATTTGATTTCCTCAAGTCTATCGTTTTCAACCTTATACTTTATAATTCTACCGCTCATGGTTCCCGTATAAAGAGTATTTCCAATAAAATCACAACAGCTGTAAGGCTCCTTCTCGCCTATATATGCAGAGTCCTTAATCTCTCTGTTTTTAAGGAGCATAAGCCTTCCATCATTAGTAACTGTAACTACATGACCGTGCTTATTTGCCGTTGCAGCGATGGCACAGTTAATGTCTAGAAGCTTTTCCTCAACATTTAAAATCTTATCCTTTTTAACAACTACCATACAGTCGGTTGTTCCAACATAATACTCACCGTCCGAAGCCCTGGTTATACATCTTATGGAATCTGCAGGAAGCCCTCTGTTAGAGTCGATTCCTTCAACAGTTCCCTCTTCATTACATATAACGAGACCATTGTCGTTAGTACCTACAATGAGAGTATCTCTTTCATCATTATTGACATAGAGACAATTGACATTTTTTATCATGTCATAATCACTCATGTATCTAAAATCACTACCGTTATATCTGTAAAGTCCCGCATAGGTACCTATCCAAAGAATACCATTAGGGGCCTGAACTATATCGTTTGCATGTCCACATGGAAGACCATTTTCAGAATTGTAAATGGTTTGAATATAACTTGCGTCTACGATTCCGTTATCGATGGTTTCAACATCCTCTCCCTCGGAATCATCCGTTGCCTCAGAATCACTTGAAGAATCTACACTTTCAACGCTGTCTTCGACTTTTTCTGCATGAGAATAAAAGGTACCTGCCCCCAGCATAAATCCAACAAGGCCAACTACCAGAATACTTAATGCAGCTTGTCTCTTAAGTCTTCGTCCCTTAAGACGAATAAAGAAAAATATAATAAGCATGATAATAAATTTATCTAAAAAGTCAACATAAAACTGACCGATAATTACGCTTAATACTTTAGGTATTCCCTTTTCCATAAGAAGATCGGCAACACCCTGTCCCCAGATATTACCTACCTTTCCATTAAAGAAAATAAAATTAATACTTGTATCGATTAATACACATCCGGTAGTAACCATACCTACCATACTCATAGAACGGAAAAATGTATTGAAATAATTTTTCTTAGAGTACAAACCTATAGCCACGCCAATAAAACATCCTGTTATACAATAGTATATCGAAGATGCTTTAAATAGCGCCAATATTAAATTAGTTCCGAATCCAACAATAGCTCCAACCACCGGGCCAAAAACATACGCCACATAAAATGTTCCCAGTGAGTCGAACCAAATAGGGAGATTTAACTTTAATGCTAATTCTCCACCTAATACATTAACTAAAACTGATGAAACAATAATCAAAGCCTTGATTATTCTACCCTTAGTTATCAGTTTTTTTCTGCCTTTTTCTTTTTCTTTTTCATTACTCACAGGCAATAGTTCCTTTTCTCATAAAAACCAGAGTCCAGGAAGGCTTAATACCTCTAAGTCCCACTTTCGAGTCTTAAGCCTCATCGACTCTCATAGGGCCATCTCCAATGTCAACTACATAGAAGTCTGCTCTATATCCTATACGCGCTTTATACGCATTTCCTACCTTTTCAATAAATGATTCCACGTAATCATCCTTTACAATACTAACCGTACATCCACCGAAGCCTGCACCTGTCATTCTGGAACCGATAACTCCTTCCTGCTTCCAGGCAGCTTCTACTAAAACATCAAGCTCTCTTCCAGTAACCTCATAATCGTCACGTAAAGAAATATGAGATTCATTCATAAGCTTTCCAAAT
The DNA here is from genome assembly GCA_024696825.1 of Lachnospiraceae bacterium. Taxonomy (GTDB): domain Bacteria; phylum Bacillota; class Clostridia; order Lachnospirales; family Lachnospiraceae; genus JAEEJA01. The sequence goes on along the minus strand of JAILGL010000148.1, from coordinate 12,825 downwards.
GTTTCTATATCATTAGCTTTAAGGGCCTCAACCGCCTTAACAGTACGCTGATTCTCATAAACTGCATGTCTTGCTCTACGACGGAAAACACTACCAGGAATAAGATCCTGATTAGCCTCAAACTCCTCCTCAGTAAGCTCTCCAAGAGATTTGATATCGAGCTTTTTCTGAAGCTGTGCAAGAGCTGTCTCGCACTCTCTTCTTCTGTCATTATATTTTGAATCACCGAGTCCACGCTTCTTATTACTACATGCAATAACAATCTTAGCGCCCTCAAGCTTAATAGGTGCATATTCATAATCAAGTGTTGCTGTATCTAAGAAAATAGCATTGTCAGCCTTTCCCATAGCTATAGCAAACTGATCCATAATTCCACAATTAACTCCATTATAGTTGTTCTCAGAGAACTGTCCTATAAGGGCTAAATCCTGATTGCTAACATCGAAGCCATACATATCCTTTAACATATATCCGGTAATAACCTCGATGGAAGCTGAAGATGAAAGACCTGAACCATTAGGAATAGTACCAAGAACCATGATATCCATACCACAGTCCATCTCAAAGCCTCTCTCCTTAAATGCCCACATAACGCCGATAGGATAATTAATCCAACCTAATTTTTTATTATAGACAAAATCATCGATTGATGATTCGAGAACCTTTAAATGCTTAAAATTAATTGAATAAAATCTAAGCTTTCTATCTTTTCTCTTACGGGCACAACCATAAGTACCGATAGTAAGTGCACAAGGAAAAACATGACCACCATTGTAGTCAGTATGCTCACCTATAAGATTAACTCTACCAGGTGCAAAATAAGAACGAATGTCTCCCTCTGCTCCAAATACTTCTTCAAAGGTTTTTCTCACTAAATCAGATTTATTCTTATCCATTATTATTCTCCATTCGACTTTATATTATTTTGGGATTTCGAAAACAAAACACCACATGTGCTTTAATTGTAACATTAAAAGCGCAAAAATGCAATGATTTGGGGGATTTTTTCTGTCCTGTTTCTATTTTGTAAAATTTTCGTAACCAAGTTCCTTTAAAAGCAGGTAATCTGAATCACGGCTAACGCCTGAAACTGTCAGCATATCTCCTGAAATAGCGGCATTTGCTCCACTTTTTAGAGCCCGTCTTCCCCTGTCAGGAAGGGTATCTCTGCCTGCTGCAATTCTTATATATGCATGAGGTAAAATGAATTTAAAAATAGCGATGGTTCGCCTTAGAGAAGCTTCGGTTTCAGGTGTAGCATTTTCAAAAAATGTACCCTTAACCGGCTTTAAGATATTAACGGGAACTGATTCCGGCTCATATTCCCTTATGTCAAATGCCATGTCTATGCGGTCTTTCATGGTCTCCCCTATTCCGATAATTCCACCGGAGCAAAGAGAGAGATCAACCTCTTGTACAGCCTTTAGAACGGCCCTTTTCTCCTGGTATGTATGAGAAGTACATACATCAGGAAAATGCTTTTCAGAGGTTTCAAGATTGTTGTGAACCCTTGTAACACCTGCAGCCTTAAGCTTAACAAGCTGCTCCTTATTAAGAAGACCAAAGGATACACAAACATTCATATTTGTCTCTTTTTTTACAAGCTTAACCGCCTCAACTGCCTTATCTATATCTCTTTCAGAAAGAACTCTTCCGGAAGACACAAGGCACATCCTTCTTAAGCCCTTATTTTCCTTATCCTTTGCAAAGGAAAGAATCTCCACAGGGTCTAAAAAATCAAATGTATCTACAGCCTCTTTGGCTCTACAGGACTGAGAACAAAACTTGCAGTTTTCTGAGCATTTCCCACCCTTTACGCTTAGAACAGAACACATGTCAAAGGAGTTTCCCTGAAAAAATTCACGTATCTTATCAGCTGCAGCTGACACCATATCAAGGTCAGCATCCATAAGCCTATAGGCCTCATCTTTAGTTATTTTATATCCGTTTATAACCTTAGTTTTAAGCTCATTTATAAATTCTTTTTCCTCTAATATTCTGTCCATTTTTGTCGTCCTTTTTTACTTCCATTGTTTTATCTGTCGTCCGTCCGTAGGCGTTTTAAATTACATATACTTTTAGTTCAATGTCAGTAAATATATATAATCTACTCCTTAACTCATTACATTTATGGATTGTAAACCAGTTTTGATTTTCTGTCAACCTTTTCTAATTTCTAGTTGACAAACCTGTGAAAATGCTTTTATAATCATTTCTTGTAAAATACATTTTGTAATACGGAGGGAAACTTATGAAAAACAGAACTTTAACACTTGTTATTATGGCTCTTATGGTGGCCTTTTTATGCGTTTCTGCTTATATCAGCATACCGCTTCCAAATGGCACTCACCTTACAGCCCTTAACTTTACAGTAATGCTTATAGTAATGATATTTCCACTAAAGCAATCACTTGGAATCCTTGGAATATGGTTTATAATGGGACTTATAAATCTTCCTGTCTACATTGCCGGAGCTTCAGGTATCGGCTATGTTCTCGGACCTTATGGTGGATTTACATTTTCCTTTGTGCTCCTTGCACTTATAATTCCACCACTGGCAAAAATTAATACAAAGCATGATAAAATAAAATATATAATTCTTGGAATTTTGGCGGCAACCTTTATCGATGTAGTAGGAACTCTTTATCTTATTCCTGTTGCTAAGATGAGCTTTATGAAGGCCGTTGCAGTAGGCTTCTTACCATTTATAGTTATCGATATAATTAAGTCTGTGGTGGCAGCACTTCTTGTGCCTGAGATTAAGAAAGCCTTAGATAAGGCAGGAATGGAACAGAACTTAAATCTCAATAATTAAAAGTAAAATAAATAAACCCAAAATTTGATATTATCAAATGTATATGATAAAATCCTTTCTAAGTTAACCATTAATAAATCGGCAATTTAGAAAGGATTTTTTTATGAAAGAAAGTAAATTTAAAATAACATTTAACTCTCCGGTTGTACTTTCCTTTACAGCCATATGTGTGATTGTAATGCTCCTCCACTATCTTACAGGAGGCTTTACCACAAATCATTTTTTCAGTGTTTACCGCTCATCTCTTCTTAGTCCCTTTACCTATATAAGGGCATTTGGCCATATATTTGGCCATGCTAACTGGTCCCATCTCATTGGAAATATGATGATGATTTTAATCCTCGGACCACTTCTTGAAGAGAAATACGGTTCTTCAGATCTTATAATTATAATCGCTGTAACCGCCCTTGTTACAGGCATTGCAGAGGTTATCTTTTTCCCAAATGTACAGCTTCTTGGAGCAAGTGGAGTTGTATTTGCCTTCATTCTTTTATCATCTATAACAGGTGTGAAAAATGGAGAGATTCCTTTAACCTTTATCCTTGTAACAGTTCTCTATATAGGAGAACAGGTTTATCAGGGCGTAGTGGTAAATGATTCTGTTTCTAACTTCACTCACATAGTAGGTGGTGTAGTTGGTGCTTCTATGGGATTCTTGGCATCTAATGATAAGAAGGGAAAATCAGGAAATCCGACCGGAACCATGTAAAGAATTATTATTACAATCAAATATAACCAAAAACAAAGGAGGTATAGTCACACCACACAGTGAACTATACCTCCAATTTTGGGGATAGGTGATTTATCGAAAATTAGTAATTATCAAATTAATCAAAGTAACGCTTTAAAAGTCCCTCAAAAGCCTTACCGTGTCTAGCCTCATCTCTTGCCATCTCATGAACTGCATCATGAATTGCATCGAGATTCAATGCTTTTGCCTTCTTAGCAAGCTCTGTCTTACCTGCTGTGGCACCATTCTCTGCGTCTACACGCATCTGTAAATTCTTCTTGGTACTATCTGTAACAACTTCACCAAGCATCTCAGCAAAAAGTGCTGCATGACCAGCCTCCTCATATGCTGCTTTCTCATAATATAATCCAACCTCAGGATAGCCCTCGCGGAATGCTACTCTTGACATTGCAAGGTACATACCAACCTCAGAACACTCTCCCTGGAAATTCTCTCTAAGTCCACTAATAATCTCTGGATCTACGCCTTTAGCTACTCCAACTACATGTTCAGCAGCCCATGAAAGCTCTCCTTCCTGAAGAACAAATTTCTCCGCAGGAGCCTTACAAATAGGGCACTCATCTGGTGGTGTATCTCCTTCATGAACATATCCGCAAACGGAACAAACATACTTTGCCATCGCATTTTCCTCCTTAAATAACCTTTTATTTTTAAAACGTCCATATATGTAAGTATTATAATATCATTCAGTCAAAATAGCAATAGAATAAAAATGAAGATTTAAACTATAAAAAACCCAAATGGACCAAAAATGCCTTATTTAGCCACATTATTTGAGTCATTTGAAATTCTTAAGATTTGTTCATAATTTCATCCTTCTTCTGCAATCAGGATTTCATAAACTCTCCCCTCTCAGATTGCCAGCATTTCTCCAATCTGTTACAATGAACTAAGCTAGAATACTAGCAGGGCTTTATTATAATTTATTATAAGATCCGAAAAAGGAGTTTAAATATATGCGAAGAATATTATTAAGAGTTGCCTATGACGGCAGGAATTATCATGGTTGGCAGAACCAGCCAAACGCCATAACTGTAGAAGGAAAATTAAATGAAGCGATTTCAGATTTAACCGGTACACCTGTTATGGTAATAGGTGCAAGCCGTACAGATGCCGGAGTTCACGCCTATGGAAATGTAGCGGTATTTGATACGGAAATGAGAATGCCTGCTGAAAAATTCGCTCCTGCTCTTAATACCAAATTACCTGAAGACATTATAATTCAGGAATCTGTGGAGTGTCCTTTGGACTTCCATCCAAGAAAGGTAAAGTGCAGAAAGACCTATGAGTATACTATTCTCGCAAGAAAAACAGCCCTTCCTGAATATAATAATTACGCGTATTATTTTTATAGAAATCTGGATGTGGAAAGCATGAAAAGAGCCGCTGTATTTTTTAAGGGCCGCCATGATTTCAAGGCATTTTGCTCTGCTCATACTACCACCAAAACCACAGTAAGAACCATCTATGATGTCCAGATAAAGGAAGAAAAATTAGCCGTAGGAGGGCGTCTCATAAAAATCTACATTACAGGTAATGGTTTCCTTTATAACATGGTAAGAATTATCGCAGGAACTCTTTTGGAAGTAGGTATAGGAAAGCGCTCACCAAAGGAGATACCAAAGCTCATAATAGAAAAAGACCGTGAAGCATCAGGGCCAACAGCCCCACCTCAAGGTCTTAAACTATTAAATATCGACTTTGGAAAATCCCTGAAGGAAGTCTAAAACAAAACTTCAACTTCCTTTATAGTCCATATAAAAATCAAGGTTCAAAGCTATCAAATATAAACATATCAAAATCCTTTTTAACCTTGCGTAAAACCTTTTTATTACGCACGGTCCAGCAGGCAAGTAAGGGCTTATAAAGACTCTTAATTATCCTGTAGGAAGGGTAATCTGTATATTTATAATTAAAGGCTATAAAGTCTGGTTTTGATATAAAATTAAAAACCATATTGCTTAGAAAAAATCCCATTACAGGATTAACGGGCATTTTATTTCTATAAAAATTCGTGGATAACTGCCCTCTTAAAATCTCCGGATGGTGCTTTTTATACCAGCCCACCGCAAGAGGGTTAAAGGATTCTACTGCATATATTCCATCATAATTTTCAAGCTCTTTACTTAAGGCTTTGGCGGTATTAATGCAGTTTCCTGCAGACTTAATCTCTATAAGAAGAGGAACCTTACCATCCACCGCTTCTAAAACCTCTGAGAAAAGAGGAATCTTTTCTTCTGATTCTAAGATATTATATTTCCTTATTTCTTCAAATGTATTTTTATAAATAATATGGTCTATTCCACAGACTCTCTGCATGTTGTCATCATGAAAAACTATGAGCTTATTATCCACAGTAAGCTGCACATCCAACTCTATGGGATAACCCTTTTCCACTGCATTTTTAAAGGCGGGGATAGTATTCTCCGGAGCACTGGATTTATTATCAAATAAGCCTCTGTGAGCTACCATATTCTCCATAAATGGTTTGGCTTTTTTTCGCCTCGCCCTTTTTAATTTCCCACTTACAGGCTTTATGGATAAAAGATATAAACCTATAAGAACAAGTAATACTACAACCACTATTATTACAATTATTAATGCTCTCATCCCTGAAGTTTCTCCAATATCTCAGGAAGCAGTCTTTCAGCGTCTTCATTAGGCACCTGACAGGTTCCTGCATTTTTGTGACCACCGCCACCATACTCTAAACATATTTTTCCAATGTCCACATTAGAGCTTCTGTTCACTATGGATTTACCGATGGTAAATACTGTATTCTGTTTCTTAAGTCCCCACATAACATGAACACTTATCTTGGTCTCTGGATACATAGCATAGATTAAAAAGCGGTTGCCTGTATAGATAGGATCTTCATCCTTTAATTTAAGCACTACCACATCTCCAACTATCTCATGTACCTTTTCTAACTGAGCCTTGAATAAATCCTGCTGCTCAAAGTACATATCAACTCTTTCCTTAACATCATACAGTTCTAATATTTCATCTATGGTATGCTCAAGACAGAAATCTATAAGCTTCATCATAAGCTGGTAATTAGAAATACGGAAATTTCTAAATCTTCCAAGCCCTGTTCTTGCATCCATAAGAAAGCTTAAAAGCTCCCATCCCTTTGGATGTAATATATCCTCTAAGGTAAACTGAGCAGAGTCAGCCTTGTCAACGGCCTCCATAATCTCATCTGTAATTCTAGTAAGCTTATTCTTTCCATCATAATAGTTATATACTACTCTTGCTGCACTTGGCGCATCACCCTCTATTATGTAATTGGTTATGCCACTTCCATCTACTCTAAGTAACTCACTTTCATGATGGTCAAAGGCAAGTCCTACACCAGGCACATATGGAAGGTTTGTAGTAATATCCCTTTCCGTAACCTCTATAAGACCGTCCTGCATATCCTTTGGATGAACAAATTTAATATCATCAATCAAATCAAGTTCTTTTAGAATCATAGCACAAACTAATCCGTCAAAATCACTTCTGGTTATTAATCTGTATTTATCTGCCATATTACCTTTCTCCTTCTATTTTTATTATCCCACATATATTAATTTACGTCTATTTATCACTGCCTAAATATCTATAAAATATATTTATCCTTCTTTTCTAAGTATTACAACATACTCTATATCACTGTCAGGTTCATCTACCTTATCAGTTCTGGCAAGAAGCTTTAAATGCTTACCATCAGGTAAATTAATATTTAAAATCTTATGCTTTTCAACTGTTTCTTCTAGGAATTTTTCCATATATACATTATGAGGAATTCCTTCATCGTGTCCCTCTATATAGAAGCAAAATTCTCCCGAATTAAGAATTCTTTCAAAGGTAAATTGATCCATTCCCATTTCTTCGTCTAACTTATAAATTACCGGTCTGTACACAAGACCTTTACTGGTTTTATGAACTGATAATATGGTATCAGTAAGACAGTTAGATAAAGCCTGCATCTGCTTCTTGGTTCTCATAACCTCAGAAACATCTATAAATATACTTCTCCAGCAAACCTCTCCATAATTATCTGTAACTATGGACTGCTCTGCCACATAGATATAATCATCATCCTTACATCTTATTCTATATGGTGGAATCTTAGTATCTTCACCTACAATAATGGCTTCACATTTATTAATAACCTTCTCAATATCCTCAGGATGAATCATATTAATAAGCTTGTTATCAAATATTCTGTCAATCTCATACTCAGTATAGCCTGTCATTTTTTCAAAATTCTCACTTATAAATAAGAATCTGTAACCGTCTCTTAAGGTACATCTAAAGTATGCTCCAGGCAGGTCACTGTTAAGATACTGAAGCTCTGTAACATCCTTTGCTGATGCGTAGAACTTGGTACCCTCTTCGTTCTCATTAATATAATAAAGCTGCAGTGATAACCACATCATAATACCACTTGGTTTTATATATCTAAGAATTCCTTTGGCACCAATGGTTTTATGAGTTTTAGCAGTAATTATCATCTCATACATTTTTTCTCTGTCTTCTTTATGAATCTGATCCTGAATATTGCTTCTGTTAATATTAAAATCTTCCAATTCAACATTAACCATCTCGAAGAACTGCTCGTTAAATCTTACGATATCAATTTTCTTGTCCTTAATATTTAAGAAGAATACAGGTCCTAAAATGTTATTTAGCATAGAATCACTGTAGATATTCTCATCTAAGAATTCTCTTACGTGAACCTGTTCATTAGCCTTAAATATAAAGCCATGATCATCTATGACAGAATTAGTTTTGGTAAGCTCCTCAAACTGCTCCACAGGCATAGGACGATTAAAATAGAAACCCTGCATATATCTGCAACCAAGGCCTGACATAAGCTTAACCTGATTCTCATTTTCTACACCCTCAACGATAACAGGGATGGAAAGGTTCCTGGTCATATTAACTACTGACTCTAATATGCTTATACCCTTCTGTTCCTTATTATCCTCTAAGCGCAAGAATCTGGCATCCAGCTTTATAAGGTCTACACTGAGACTGTTTAACTTATTAAGGGATGAATATCCGCTTCCAAAGTCGTCCATCATAACCATGAAGCCAAGCCTTCTAAGCTCTGCCACAGTCTTTGTAACTATCTCTGAATTATCAACATAGGCTGACTCTGTAATCTCAAGCTTTACAAGAGATACAGGAAGATCATATTTTTTAATCAGAGATGCAAATATCTCCGGTACATTTAAGGCCTGTATATCTATCTGAGATATATTTACAGAGATAGGAACCACCGGAAGATGCTCATCCAAACGCTTTCTAATCCAAGCGCAAACCTTTTCCCATATATAAGTATCAAGGCCTGTTACAAGACCATATTTTTCAAGAATAGGGACAAATATAGCCGGTGAAATCCAGTCTCCATCAGCGTGCTTCCATCTTGCAAGGGACTCAGCACCAACAATCTTACGGTTTGAAACCCTGTATTGAGGCTGAAGCCAGAAGCTAATCTCCCCATTATCTATGGCATTTTGAAATTCGTAAAGAAGCCTGTATTCCTGTGAATTCTGCTTATGGAATTCTGCATCATAGAGACTTATTCTGGAATGAATATTACCCTTCATGGCATCACAGGTAAGTGCCGCATGATTGTAGTATTCCAAAATCTTATCACTGGTTCCGTCTATTAATGCAATACCAAAAATAGGTGAAAAACCATCTATATTACTAACAGAAGATATAAGCTTCTGCAGCATTACATGCAGGTCATTAATGCTATCCATATCATATGGCGTAATAAGACAGAATTTCTCCTGTCCAAGATAATCAGCTATACCACCATTTATAAATGCATATTGATTAATGATTTCCTTGGCATGATTAATAAGATATCGACTGGACTCCATTCCATACCATTCAAGGAACTGCTTATAGTACTCCAGATCAATATCTATAATACAATAATTATATTTGAAGTCGTCCATTCTCTCCTGAGCCTGGCGGAAGAAGCCCATGCCTCCACTATAGTCGCCACCGCCCTCTTCTTCGACTTCAACAGGTCTATCCTGTGACTTGTGAACTCCGCTATAATCATAGAGATAGCAATATACTATCCACTCAGGCATATCTAACTGATTACCCTGTATAAGAAGATGTCTGGCTTTTATCCAGCTTCCGTCCACTCCTTTAAGTCTGAATTCACCAAGGATAATACCTTTGGTTTCTGATGCTTCAAGTCTTTCAGCCATATCCTCCATATTTAAAAACGCCTTATATCTGGCAGCGTCCTCGGGATTAACAAAATGACTTAAAACAAATTCCTGAACCTTTAAATAATCACCACTAAATTCTAAGCCCATGTATTTATTATCTACATGGAACAAATCCTGAACCTGTTTACTTCTCAAGTTTATCTCTATAAGTCCGTCAAATGGGATTCGATTTAGCTCATCGGCAAGCGTCAGCGAAGAGTCCTCTAACCCAAAAAGTAAACCTAATACATCTTTTTTTGTCATACGCTCTATAACCTCTTCTCATAAATAATCTCAAATAATACGATACTTAATATTTTTCTTCACAAAACAGTTAAATTTATTATACCATATTTTAAAAATTATTCTACCCTAATTTACTTCAAAAAAAAGACCATTTATTTTATATAAATGGCCTTTTTCATAGAGTAATTTATTATTAACTTTTTAACTATTTTTATTACTTTATCAGTCTGCTGTAGGTTTTGCTATAGGTGTTCCCTTATCTTCAATCATATAAAAGTCAAATGCAGGGAATATTGTCTGGCTCCAGCCCTGGGTGTTAATAGCATTTTCAGGTTTGATTCCTGAATTAAGTCTTCTTGCAAAAAGATACAGTCTGATATCAGAAAAATTCTTCTTTGTTACATTTTCCATGTTTTCTGCCTTAGAGACTGTTGAACAACCCATAATTGATCCATTTACATCTACATGACTACCGTCATAATTCACAACATTTTCCCATAAAAGCTTTTCTACAGGAACTATATCACCTGAGCAAACGCTAATGTCATGTAATGCTGAATCAACTATACCTTCAGGATCTCTGCTGTCCTCTCCTGCATCAGTATTTACTAAATCAATATAATCATTAGTTACATAAATGTAGATATCCTTAGTAGCCTTACCACTACAACCTTCGTTTAAGGATGAATTAGATGCAAGTTTATAGGTTTTTCCATCTTGTTTAAAGGAAGGTAGAGGTGTCTCAGATTTATAGTAGCTCCTACATTTAACATCATATACAACTCTGTAATTATCTATATATTCTCTAAGCTCTGCCTCTTCATCAGGATCCATATCAGGATCTGAGAACCAGTCTTCTTCAAGCTCTTCCTCTGTTCTGCCATCTATATCCTCTATATATTCTATGGCTACTTCTTTTGATAAAGTACTAAAGCCTACATAGATGCATTTACCATCTGTACCTCTGTTAAAATCTACATCTATTATTCTGTTAGCACCCTTTCTGGAGAGCTCTAACTTAGCTTCATCTGCAGTATCCGCCTCTGCCACATATATCTTATGAATAACACCATCCGGCAAATACTTAGACTTATAATTAAATATAAACTTGGTACTCATATCGTAATATGTTTTATTATTTTCATCTATGGATGGTACGTTAAAGGTGTCATCCACATAAGGTGTATTATCTATGGAAATATCTGTTATAGGTCTTCCACTGTTTACAAACTTTGAATTAGTATAATAAACATAGCAGTCACCGTCTATGGTCTTTAGGGCTTCTCCGCCTCGTTTGTATTTGATATTACCAATCTTTAAGGTAGTACCCGGTCTTTCTCCGTTCTTAACAATGTAGCGAAGTACTCCTGTTATGGCTTCATCTTCATCTGAAGTTCTCTTTACTGCCATATATGAAGCCTTTGGCGTATAATTAGCAGTTGTACAGGATTTGCCATTGTAGGTACCACGTTTATCATACCATGCGTCTCCAACATTAACGGCTGTATTTCTCATAACCAGTTCTCCACAGCCTGTACCAATTGCCTGCTGTATAGCCTGATCATCAACTATCTTATTATATTCATTTTTTTCTTCATTAGATAAATCCTTGCCCTCTGCATTTTTAGCAGGAACTTCATAGTAGTTAGCTGAAATTTCAGAAATATATGGCTTCTCCTCAATATTATCCTTCTTAACTCCAAGGAATACCTTTGCAGCTTCCTTTTTCGCATTATCTGCACTCGGATAAGGAAGAGAAATTGAATGTCCGTCCATATTATACTGATCTGTAAATTCTCGAACATTCTCATAACCTGATGAAGCAGCAAAAGGCTTACCCTTGCTTAATGCTATATCACTAACCTTTATAGGCTCACCAAAATCATCTGTACCTATGGTAACATATAAATTCTGAGCTCTTAAAATAGACATATCAAATTTGCAAAAATCTTTATCTTCATTAGGAGTACTATGCTTTACATAGGAAATACGATAGTCTCTTGAAGTCTCTTCATGGCCATAATCAAACATAGATGGAGTTAGATAGGCATTAGATCTTGCAACTGTAATCTCCTTTACACAGGTTGTATTTTCACCTATGTCTATTACATTATTAGAGTTTTCATATTTACTTATTTCATTTCTTGAGTCAAAGGTTAAAATATTAATAGTAGGGAAATCCATACTTACATATGCAGGACATGCTGCATAGGAATAACCACCTGAAGACATGGTGATATCAAGGGAAAGCTGTTTTGGTGTACCTCTTTTAATCTTAATATCTCTAATGGCTCTATATGGATTATAAGTTGTATAGTAACCAATGGCTGAACTATAGGTTCCTTTCCTATAACAATGATAACTATACTCTGTATATTTATCCAATCCCATTTTAGCTTCATATCTGGTTGGATTTGATTTTTTCTTTTGTGTTTTTTTATAGCAGGACATAGGGTCCTCTTTTACATAATTATAGCAATTCTCAGGAGCAAGATTTACATCCAAAGGTGTATATCCAAGTCTCTTAAGTCTTTCTGTAACTGATACTCCTTCATAAGGATAACCATTAACTGTTGCAAAACCTGCTATATACTCAGTTCCACTTGTGAAGGTGGTTTCCGGCTTGAAGTACAGATAAATAGTTTTACCATTAGTATACAGAGCTCCTCCAACGCCAAGTCTTCCTTCTGATAAGGCTGTTTCATCCCTTCTGGCATTAAAGTTAAATGGAGCTCCACCTCCAAGCTGACATACAGGCTCCCATCCTGAATCCTTTGCCTTCA
>JAILGL010000128.1 GCA_024696825.1 Lachnospiraceae bacterium | reverse complement strand
GGCATGTATTCAAGATTTTTGATAGCATTTTCAAAACGTTCCAGTTGTCTTGCTGCACTCACAGGAGATAGCAGTTCGACTGAAATATATTTTATTATTTCTCTGATATCTTTATTTGCTTGTTCCGAAATCTGCACATCGAATATCATAAATCACAATCCTTCCTAATTTCATCAAAAGTCTCCTTTATAGACTTCGTCTTTCCTTTTTTCAAGTCTTCATATCCCTTCTCTAATTCAGCATTCATCTCTTCCTCAGACAGCAGACTAGCATCTATCACTTTGTAATCTGGTATCTTAACCTCAAATGGAATTCCTTTCTGAAGAATTATTTGTTTATAAAACATATTAATTGCATTTGACGCTGTTAATCCTAATGTAGAAAGAATATTTTCTGCTTCTTCCTTAACATCTGGTTCTATTCTTGCATATAAATTTGCTGTTTTTGCCATATTAATCATCTCCTAAATCTATAAGATTTTTATTTATAAGATAATTATACACATTTGTACTCACAAACGCAATACATTTATTATTCAATTCTTTTTCTTCATCTCCTCATAATACGCCTTATACCTATACATACTTCTTTCACTTATGCCATTACGTTCAGCTATCTCTACAACAGTCATTCCCTTCTCATAACATGCCACAAAATCATTATAGATCGCCATCCACTTGGCATTATGCTTCTGCCTGCCACTGGCCTTCCTCTTTTTATAATACTCAAGTTCTATCTTCAGCTCAGCATTCTCTTTTTCTAACTCCTCAATCCTAATTAACGCCGCCTTAAGTGTTGTTATTTTTCTCATCGCAAACCCTCCTGTCATTTTCATTATGTCATAATAATATCATATTTGAGTTTTTATGTCAATATGATTTTGTCATATATTTAATATTACATTTTATATTGTAAATTTAATTTTATTGCATATTTATATAAAGTCCGTAATTTTAATCCTTTTACAGGTTTTATATAAATGTTGATTAACATATAAATTGGATTAATTAATTATATAACAATAACCAAAACCCCCAAAGCAAGATTTCTCCTGCCTTGGGGGTTGATGAATTAATATTATTAATTTTTAGCTTGTAATTCTAAAATTTAGATCTTACTTCTTTACCTTAACCTTCTTTACAGTACTCCATGCACCATAAACCTTCTTACCATCAACAACCTTAAATGCGCGAACTCTGATGTAGTAATATTTTTTCTTTTTAAGTCTGTTAATCTTAAGATTTACTTTTGTTGTTGTTTTAGATTTCTTACCTCTAAAGTTTCTCTTAAGAGAGTACTGAACTAGGTAGCCCTTTGCGCCACTTACTTTTCTCCACTTTACTACCACTGTTCTTCTACCAGTATTTCTAGCTGAGCTTATGCGCACTTTTGCAGGCTTAGTAACTGTAGTTTCAGAAGATGGAGTTGGTGTAGGAGTTGTTGGTGCTGTACTTGCCCCTGGTGCTGTACTTGCCCCTGGCGCTGCACTTGCTGAAGGTTCATCATTGTATGTAACCTTTATGCCATAGGCCTGAGCATATAGATCCGCATAGGAACCCTTTGATGTGGTTATTGTCAATTCACTATTACAATTATAAAATGCATAATCACCTATACTAGTTACATTTGCAGGAATCTCTATATTCTTTAAATCTGTACAATCTACAAAGGCATAAGCACCTATACTATTTACACTAGATGGTATCTTTATACTATTAAAACCTTTAATACCATTAAATGCATAATCTCCTATAGTTTTTACCCCATCCGGAATAACAGTCTTACTAGTATTTCCACTACCTTGTACTAGTGTATTGGTGTCTGTTTTTATAATTGAATAACAACCATCTCTACTATCATATCTTGTATTACCATCTTCAACAGTAATATACTTTAATTTACTACATCCACCAAACGCTCCCACGTAACCGCTTGCAATATAAGTAACCTTTTTAGGAATTTTAATAGATTCAATACTGGAACATCCATAAAAAGCATTATCGTTTATAGTTATTAATGAAGCTGGTAAACTAACAGATGTTAACTGAGTACATCCGAAAAATGTATTCTTATTAATAACCGATACATTTGCATTTATTGTAACTGTCTTCAATCCTGTACAACCATTAAAAGCTGCTTCTCCAATATATATTACATTTGACGGTATTTCTACTTTTTCCAACCATGTATATTCACTAAATGCATAATCGGCGATTTTAGTAACCTTTTTTCCACCTATCGTCTCTGGAATTGTCATATTTTTATATGTGCCATTGCAACCTGTTATTGTTATCTCATTACCAACTATTTCATAAGTAAAATCTGTTTTAATAACGTCCTGACTGCTCGATGGAGTTGGCGTAGGTTTTACTGTTGGTTTTACGCTTG
>JAILGL010000039.1 GCA_024696825.1 Lachnospiraceae bacterium | reverse complement strand
GTCTTTCTTCTCTTAGGCTCCTTAACAGATGTGTCATCCTTGTTAGTACCACTAACCTTAGCCACCTGCTCTCTTTCAACCTTCTGCTCAACCTTGATGTGAGTAAGAGCTCTTACTGTATCCTCTGCAATAGAGTCAATCATCTGGTTAAACATATCAAGACCAATAAGCTTGTATTCTACAACTGGATCTCTCTGACCATAAGCCTGAAGACCGATACCCTCGCGGAGCTGATCCATATCATCGATATGAGCCATCCACTTAGAATCAATAACTCTAAGAAGAATTACACGCTCAACCTCTCTAATCTGCTCTTCCTCTTCAAACTCAGTTTCCTTATCCTCATAAACCTTAACTGCTCTTTCCTTAACAAGCTGCATAAGGTCTGATTTCTTCATTCCCTTAAGCTCTTCATCCTTAAGCTTAACCTTAGGAATAGGAATTATATTGATAAGAGAATCATTTAATTCTCTGAGATCCCAATCCATTGAATTCTGATCGTCACCGATTGCAAAATTCACATGAGTTTCAACCACATCATCAATCATTCTGAAAATGGTATCTCTCATGCTCTCGCCATCAAGAACCTTTCTACGGTCAGCGTAGATTCTCTCTCTCTGCTCATTGTTAACTCTGTCGTATTCGAGGAGATTCTTTCTGATACCGAAGTTGTTACCCTCAACCTTTTTCTGGGCACTCTCAATAGCATTTGAAAGCATCTTATGTTCAATCTGCTCTCCATCAGGAAGAGCATCGAAAACTCTCTTAAATCTGTCAGAACCGAAAAGTCTCATAAGGTCATCTTCAAGTGAAATGTAGAACTTAGACTCACCAGGATCACCCTGACGTCCGGCACGACCACGTAACTGGTTATCGATACGTCTTGACTCATGTCTCTCTGTACCTATGATAGCGAGACCGCCAAGCTCTGTAACGCCTTCACCAAGCTTAATATCGGTACCACGACCAGCCATATTGGTAGCGATTGTAACTGCACCCTTCTGACCTGCATCAGCAACGATCTCAGCTTCAAGCTCATGGAACTTAGCATTTAAGACCTTATGTGAGATGCCCTTCTTAGAAAGCATCTGGCTGATAAGCTCTGAAGTGTCAATGTTAATGGTACCTACAAGTACAGGCTGTCCTTTTTCATGCTTCTCGATAATAGAAGCAACAACAGCGTCATACTTTTCTTTTCTAGTCTTAAATACAGCATCATCAAGGTCTTTTCTTGCAACAGGTCTGTTGGTAGGAACCTCAACAACGTCCATATTGTAAATGTCTCTAAACTCTTTTTCTTCAGTAACAGCAGTACCGGTCATACCAGCCTTCTTAGTATATTTGTTAAAGAAGTTCTGGAAAGTAATGGTTGCAAGAGTTCTACTCTCACGCATAACCTTTACATGCTCCTTAGCCTCGATAGCCTGATGGAGACCATCAGAATAACGTCTACCAGGAAGAATACGACCTGTAAAGTCATCTACGATAAGAACCTGGTCATCCTGTACTACATAATCCTTATCCTTTGTAAATAAGGAATGAGCACGAAGAGCAAGGTTGATATTATGCTGTAACTCAAGGTTCTCAGGATCAGCTAAGTTCTTAACTGAGAAGAATCTCTCTGCCTTCTTAACACCCTCTTCAGTGAGGTTTGCATTTTTATCCTTCTCATCAACTACGTAATCGCCGGTCTCCTCTTCCTCTTCATTCATGATGTAGTCAATCTTAGTCATTTCCTTACGGGTACCACGAGTAAGCTGGCGAACAAATATATCGCAGGCCTCGTAGAGCTTTGTAGACTTACCACTCTGACCACTTATAATAAGAGGAGTTCTAGCCTCGTCGATAAGAACGGAGTCCACCTCGTCGATAATGGCATAATTAAGACCTCTCTGAACCAACTGTTCCTTATATATAACCATGTTATCACGAAGGTAATCGAAACCAAATTCATTGTTAGTACCATAGGTGATATCACAATTGTAAGCTTCTCTTCTTTCGTCAGGCTCCATGGTTGTAAGAATAACACCAACCTTTAAGCCTAAGAATTCATGAATCTGGCCCATCCACTCAGCATCACGCTTAGCGAGGTAATCGTTAACGGTAACTACGTGAACACCTTCGCCTGAAAGACCATTTAAATATGATGGCAATGTAGCAACAAGAGTTTTACCTTCACCGGTTCTCATCTCAGTGATTCTACCCTGATGGAGAATAACACCACCGATAAGCTGTACATGGAAATGCTTCATTCCAAGCACACGATTTGAAGCCTCTCTAACTGTCGCATAAGCCTCTGGTAAAATGTCATCAAGAGTTTCACCATTGGCAAGTCTCTCCTTAAACTCAGGAGTCTTAGCCTTTAATTCTTCGTCAGTAAGAGCTGAATACTCTTCGTCTAAATCTTCGATTTTCTTAACTATAGGAAGCACTCTCTTAACCTCGTGCTCACTATGGGTTCCAAAAATAGCTGTAATTAAACTCATACTTTTCCTTCCATTATTACATATTGTAGTATTGTCTGGTAAAACCAGACTAAGTAATTACCAAATAATTATTCAATCAATTATTCAATCTTCTATATTAACACACTTGGCTTATTATAAGAAAACAAGCCAAACTAGAGTATAACATTAAAAGATTAATAAGGCAAGTTTTTATTGAAAGCATTATAAGAAGAAGAGAAGCAAACATAAAAAAGGCCCAGGCATATGAAAAACATTCATACCTTGGGCCTGTTGGCTGTTATTAAGGCCGGTTCATAAAAACCGGTACTATAATCCGGTTCGTAAAACCCGGTACTATAATCTTCCTATAATTTTACGGACGCTTTGTTACTGCATTACTACACAATTTCAAATACTGCTATAAATCCAGTCTGCTCTAATACATCCTCTACAGTTCTATTAACATTTTGTAACTTCAAGCTTTCAGGAGAGCCCTTTTTCATAATTAAAAGAACTCTTAATCCCGCAGAAGAAATGTAATCTAATCTCTCGCAGTCCACCACAACTTCTGAAATCTCATGTTCCCCTTTTACTCTTTCATAAAGAGTTAAAATATGTGGTGCAGTAAGAGTATCAACTCTTCCTATTAGCTTTAGATACAGGGAACCCTCATTATAGCTTGCAGAAAGATCAAATTCTTCATCCTTTAAATCATTTGTATCATAGATTTCACCCTCTTCAAACATTCCTGCATTAAAGCCATATGAATTCTCCATAACAGTGATTTTCCAATAAGCACATTTAGACATGTTTTCTTTAATAGAATCAGCCTGTTCCTTAGTGAGCTTTGAAAAACCATCAAGCTCCGGCATATAGTCAGCAACATTTATTCTCTCTGCTGTTAAACCATGGGCTGCTAAAAATACCATTGCATCCTTTATTCCTTTTTCAAAATCCTCTCGAGGATTTATAATGAGCTTACTCTTTCCAATTTTCACATCAGACTTATCCTCTACTTTTTCAGAGGAACTCTTCATAACCTCCATAAACCTGTCACCACAAACAGGCTTTGCAATAAGCATATACTGAAGGCTTGACTCGAGATCAGCGTTAATCCAGCATCCACCATACTCATTTAAAAGTTCTCTTATGTTATCGCACATTTCACCAACCTCAGAATCAGTAAAATACATAAGTATTCCTTCAGTGGTAATGCAAATAGGTCCATTAACACCGCTAAGGGCCTCCTTTAAAGAGTTACCGTTAGTGGCATCTATTCCATAATAAGAAACAAATTTCTTTTTATCCTCATCTAACATGGACTTTATAATAGGCTCAACCTCATTTACAACTGCAGGTAAATCAAGCCCTATATAATTAACCCCTTCACTGGCACATTCCAAGGAACGTGGTGTGTAACCACAAGGCATATCCACGATATAATTAAGGTTCATTTTATCAGCAATGGCCTTAACTGTTTTATATCTGATTTCTAACATGGTGCTATTGGTAAGAAACTGCTCCTCTGAAGCTGTAGTATTGGCGCTATTCTGCGTCTCCTCAAAGGTAAGACCCATCTTCTCTGTAATTTTAACAGCATCCTCATTACCTGATGCCGCAAGCTGAAATACTGTCATCTTGGCAGTATTAAACACGGGATTAACCCTTTCTAAAAGATCCTTTTCCATAGATTAAATCTCCTTTACAAATGATTATTGTTTATTATGTCATTTTTTGTTTTAAAGTTTTTTGTTTTCGTTTTACGTTACATAGTATTTTACTATAGTAATCTCACTTTTTCCACTTTAAAATAATAAAATGTCAATTTTTAATCATACGGAAAAAAAGTCCAAAAAATCATATAGAAAAAGCCTTAGTTCTTATACCTCCACATATTCCCCAATGGAAAATGAATATAGATATTTCTTACTAACCTCAAGTCCCGTAAGCTCTGAAAGCGCTGTAGCGTAAAGCTCTAACTGAATTCTATATCTGCTGTCTAGCTTTGCTTTAAAACCTTCCTTATTACCACCCTTAAATTTATCTGTCTTATAATCGATAATTACAATCTTATTATCCATTATATAAAATGCATCGATAATACCCTGAACTATAGTATCTGCATCAGGCTCATCGTCAGAACCACCGAAGTAAATCTTAGCAAGCTCCTTCACAGATCTTTCATGCATAAATGGTTCTTCTCTAAAGAGCATTCCCATATCATCAGCCTTTTTAAGCTCTGCAGTTAAAGGTGCACATATAAATTTAAAAATATCATTTACATTGATGGAATCAATCTCAGCATCAGTTAAAAAGCTGCCTCTTAAAGACTCCACATATTCCTTAACCTTATCTTCATCTGCCTTAAGTTCTTCAAAGCGTTCATATGGTATATGTTCCATAACCGTATGGTAGGCAGTACCTCTTTCACTTGCAGGAAGATATTCTTTGGTAGATTTCTTATTAGACTTGCCACCTGCAGTATTAGTACCAGTATCTGTAGCAGAGGTTTTATCTGCACTTGTAGCTTCACTTGTAGCAACACTTGTAGCTGCACTTTTAGCTGTATCGTCTTCGCCTGCATAGTCAATATTAAGAATAACTGTAGCCTCTGGCGAGAAGCCATCCTCATTAAGAGCCTGCACCTTCTCATTATTATTTTTCTTAAGCTGAGAAACAGAAATCTTATCCTGATACTTGCCTTCATCCTTATATGGATAAATGTACTCTTTTTGCTTTACTATAAGGTCTGTAAGAGCATTCTTAGAAAGAGTTTTATCTCTCACTGAAGTCTTTTCAGAAGCTGCAACACCATCAGAAGCTGATTCACTGTCAGAAGCTTTTGCTACTCCTGATATAGAAGCCTCATCTTTAGCCTTTTCATCTGCAGCTTCCTTATAATTCTCAAATTCTTCTACTACACTTGCGCTATTAAACTCTTTTACATCAAGTACTTTTTGCATCCCATCCATTAGAAAACCATATTTAATCCAATCCAGATAGCTTATTGCATCTGGAACTTCATTTATAACATTTATTTTTTCTAACTTATCCATTCCTACAAGAATTAACTTCTCCTTTGCTCTTGTCATGGCAACATAAAGAAGCCTCATCTCTTCCATGCGGTTATTTTCAACTATTCTGTCTGCAATAGCCCTTTTATAGGCCCATTTTTTGGTAACTCTCTCATCCTTATCATACAGCTCTAATGCAACCTTACCATCGGAACTAACATTTAAAATTCCCTTTTTATCCATTTCATTAAACTTCTTATGAATCTCAGAAAGAATAACCACAGGATATTCAAGACCCTTACTTTTATGGATGCTCATTATGTTTACAGCTCCATTTTCAAGATCTGTAATACTACCCTGACTTACATCTATCTCCGCCTCTGAAAGGCTCTCTATATAATTAACAAAAGAGAAAATAGTATGGTCATTATTCTCAGAATACTCTAAAGCTCTGTCTAAAAGAATGTCCAGATTAAGCTTCTTTCTGTCACCATCCTTCTGAGCAGATGCTATATCATAATAATCTGTATTCTCATAAATGTAATTAACCAGTTCATAAACTGTAGCTGTTTTTGAAATACTTCTAAGCTTGTCTAAAACCTCCAAAAATCCCTTTAATTTATTACATAGTACTACATACTCATCAAAGTCATTTTCTGCGTCTACAGAAGGATTCTCATTCCCTTCTTCTGCCTCATCTTCATCGTCGTAATTGTCCACATACTCAAGTACCTTCTCATAGAAATAAAAGCTTTCAGTACTATTAATTTTAATTAAAGAAAGTTCATCTTCAGTGACGTTAAAAAATGCAGATTTTAATACGCTTACAAGAGGGATATCCTGAAGTGGATTATCTAAAATCTTAAGAAGATTTAGCAGTATGGAAACCTCTTCTGTATTGTAATAACCCGTATCCTCAGATACAAAAACAGGTATACCAATTTCTTCAAGTATAGCCTTATATTTTGGCGCAATCTTATTAACGGAACGAATTATAATAGCTATATCGCTATATCCAATATCTCTAACTGTTCCCTTATCATTTATCTTAAGCTTTTTATTCTCAACCAAATCCTTAATGGTAATTCCTGTAAGATATATAAGAGCCTCAGACCTTGGAACATTAAGCTCTTTCTCATCTAAGAGTAATAACTCAGATTTATAATCAGCTAAATCCAGTCCATTTTTCATATCCTCTTCAGGAGTATAAAATGCACTCTTACATACAAGCTCAGCCTCACCCTCATAATCAATATTTCCAAAATCTTTTTTCATGATTTTTCTGAAAAGATGATTGGTTGTCTCTATAACAGTACTTCTACTTCTAAAGTTGGCATTTAACTTTATAAGGTTATTCTTATTATCCATGGTGTAGGAATTAAGGTCTTCTAATGGAACCCCTGTAGCATCCTTAAAGTTATCATACTTATGCATAAAAAGCTCAGGCTTTGCATGTCTGAAACCATATATACTCTGCTTAACATCTCCCACCATAAACATATATGGACTTTCTTCGTCCGCCCCTGTTATAGCAGTAAGAATAGCCTCCTGCACAAAGTTACTATCCTGATACTCATCAACTACTATGCCCTTATAAATATCTCTAAGCTCCTTAGCAGTAACAGAAGGCACAAGCTCACCTGTATTCTCATCCACATCAGTAAGAATATCTAAGGCAAAATGCTCCATATCACCAAAGCTCATAACCCTGTTATCAACCTTAACCTCTTTAAATCTGTCAATAAAACCATCAGCTATATGCGCCAAAGTTTTGATATAAGGAGCCACTATCTGTAAATTATCATAAACAGACTCATCAGCAAATAACTCTTTGGTTTTCTTAATAATATCCTTATAAGCGCCTCTTAAATTGGTAACATTTTCCTTGGCTTTAGATAAATCCTTATCATCCTTAGCACCACTTACCCGGGTTAGTGTTCCAAATTCAATCTGTTTTATAATTCCTTTAAATTTACTATATTTATCTTTATTATTTTCTAGTGCATTAATTTTATCTAATGCCTCCCTGAAAACTCTTTCCTCACCGGATATATCCGGTAAATATTTGTCTGTAAGTACATCAAAATCTTCACAAATTTTTGTGGCTTTATTAGCCATGGAAACACATTTTTCCAGGTTCTTACAGGCTTTCTTAAATATATCATTAAGAAAAGATTTTTCACCATAAAGCTCTTCTTCAGAAATATCATAATCCTTAACAGCATCCTTAAGCCACTTATGAGGATTTGGATTCTCTATAGCCTTGTCATAAAGCTCTAAAACAACTTTACTAACACTACTGAAATTTCTCCAGCCCGAAAGCATATCCATAAGATTCATAACAGCTTCACTGTTCTCATCATCATTACCATAAGCTTCATCCAGTATCTCATCCAGATATTCATCCATAGCTTCCTTCTTAAGTAACTCAAGTTCGCTATCCTCTGCAATTCTAAGATCCGGATCTATATCTCTCCTATGATAATAATTCTTATGAATAAATCCACAAAAGCTGTGAATAGTAGTAATCTGCGCGTGATTAATATAGGCAATCTGTTTCTTAATATGCTGATAATTCGGACTTGTAGCAAGTTCACTTACCAGAGCACTCTTAATTCTATCCTTCATCTCTCTTGCCGCAGCATTAGTAAATGTAACGATTATTAGTTCGTCTATATTAACCTTGTTGGCAGGGTCTTTAACTATGTCTACAATTCTCTGAACCAGAGTTGCAGTTTTACCTGCACCTGCGGCTGCAGAAACAAGCACATTAGAATTACCTATTGCAATAACCTTTTTCTGTTCATCAGTCCACTTGTTCATAATTATTCATCCCCCTCCCCTTTATTAAACTCTTCTATAAACGCCTTCATTTCTGATAAGCAAATACTATCCTTCTTATCCTTTACACCCTCTATAATTCTTTTGTCGCCATCAAAGCCACAGATTTTTTTGAATTTACAATATTTACAACTTGAAGTCGCAGTTTCCGATTTTCCTTCCTGATATGGATTAGTATCTATATAGCCTTCATTTCTTCTTCTTGCAAGTTCTCTAACCTTTAAGGTTGCAAACTCAAGAAGCGTATTAAAATCTGTCTCAGAATAAACATCCGAAGCCTTAAAAGCATCATCAAAGGATTTAGGATTAGTCTTAGTACTTATCTTAACAACCTCTGAAGATCTATTAGCTAAAAGAGCAGTCTTGTCATTTTCATCAAACATTTCCCTATCAGTATTATAAATAGCTTCCTCAGTCTTAAGTGTTCCTCCTTCAAGTAAAATCTTCTCTTTCTTTTTAGCTTCTTCATCCTTAACATCATCATCAATATTAAAATAATAAAAGCCTGTAGGAGTAACTTTATTACTAATAGCCTTTTCCTTCTCAACCTCAGCTATTACCTGCTTTAGATAAGCTAAAAGCTGAAGCTGCAATCCATTTAAAACCATATTCATCTTAATGTTATTATTACCAGTTTTATAATCCACAATTTTTACAAAGGTTTTATCGTCAGTTTTTGCTATATCAACTCTATCAACAACCCCGGTAAACTTACCCTCTTTAAAGGACTGATTATAACCTCTTTCAACATTGTGAATCACAAAATTTCCCTTTGAAAGTTGCTTTTCAACTTCACCAACAGTTTTATTAAAAGCTCTCTCAACTCGAGAAATAATATACCTGTCACTTCCAGGCTCATCTTCTCTCTTATTGCCACTAAGAAAATTATTAATAGCTTCATTAAGAGCCTCTCTTATAAATAACTCCTTCTGCTCTTCTGTGATACTATCTACAGGCTTATCCAAAATATTATTCTGATATAGCTCCAAAGCTTTATGAACTATATTACCTATATCTAAATTATTTATTCCGGATTCTACTCTCTCCTGTAATCTAAGACCATATTTCATAAAATATGAATACTCACAGGAAGCAAAGGTTTCCATCTGAGACACACTAATATTTGCACCTTCACCTACGCGATAAAGTTCTTTTGCAATCTCCTTTGTAAGGCGTTTTTCTGTATCAGAAATAATCTTCTTTGTGTTAATACGCTCATACTCAGGATAAATGCTAAGAAGACTCTTTAATACATATAAATCAATGGTATTTAAGCTATCTTTTTTTCTAATAAGCTTCAAAAGATAACTCTTTCCATAATCAGCTCCCGCTATATCATAATTATCAGGTTTATCATATTCAGTACACGCTCTAAGATCAGGGAAAATACCTCTAATATCCTTAACAATATAAGCAGGTAAATCCTCACTACCGTCACCGGAAGTCTCTGAATAAGATATATATAACTTTTCAGACGGCTTTGTAAGGGCAAGATAAATATAAAACTCCTCATCAAGAATCTGCTCATGCATATTAGGTGCAAGTTCAAAGCCTGCATCCTGTAAAAACACTCTCTCTGAGTCAGTAATAATACCGCCTTTATCTCCACTCTTAGGAATATTACTCTCGTTAAAACCAATTAAAAACAGATATTTAACATTACCTATACGAGTACGACTAATATCACCAAATGTAACAGAATCAGCCTTTGGAGGTATGACACCAATCTTTGAATTAGATATACCGGTGTCAATTAAATCAACTAACTCCTGAATACCCGGAACCTCATCTCCAAGTACAAGAGTAACCTCTTCAAATACACCTTCAATTACTTCAAGTATCTGACTGTATTCCGAAGCAAGTTCAAAATCACCATTCTTTTCAAACTCAGCGACACTCTTTTCAACCAGCCCTTCAACTCCAAGTTTATTGTATAAAAACTCATTAATGGCATTAATTTTATTTTCCAAAGAAGCCTTTGACTTAAGCTTACTATATACATCTCCCGTAAGATTAATAAATGCTTCTCTAAGAGCATTCACACTGTCTTCTGTTTTCTTACTGATATCAATATCAGCACCATCCTCTTCGACTCCTTCAATCCTTTTCTTCACAGGCATACGGAGTCTCTTACCTACATTTTTCCATACCCTTTTATAACTCATATAACCTCTAAAACCTGAAGCTATAAGGAAATTATCCAGGATATTAACATCATTTTCTGTAAAGCCATAATTATCTTTAAGATAGTCTATAACTATCTCATTTTTAAGAAATCTCATACAGGAATTATAAGAATAATTATTCCTACAAATATTAAGAACTGAAGCGAGAAGGTCTATAATCATATTAGTGGAAATATCCTTCCTGTTATCAATAAAGGTCGGAATATTAGCCTTCCTCATCTCGCTTTCTGCAATCATTGCATACTTACCCATATCAGCACATATAATGGCAATATCACCATATCTGATATCATTACTTCCATCTAACATCAGCTTTTTAATATTTTGAATTACATATTTAATCTCTGATCTAGGATTCTTTCTAACACAGATTTCTAAATCTTCAGGAATACCCTTATATGGCTCTATCTTAGCATCAGAAAAAATCCCCTCTTCAAGCTTTGCAAGACCTGGCTTATGTGCAAATTTATACTTCTCCACATCTGCCTTAAGCTCTGTCTCCTTATACTCAATATCATTCTCTATGCACATCTTTTCAAGCTTCATCATGTTGTCATCTGTTATACGATTAATAGTAGAATTCTCTTTTTTGGTAAATACAATATTTACCTCTTTCGCAACCTTTGCAAGTTCCTTTACAACCTCCATCTGAGAAACAGTAAAACCTGTAAAACCATCCAGATATATAATACTTCCTTTTAGCCTCTTACTATCCTTAATACTCTCACCAAAGATCCTCATAACTGCATCAGAGGTAATCATATTATTAGAACTAACATACTCATCAAGACCTTCATAAACCACCTTGATATCATCAAGTCTGTGCTTTAAGGAAATCTTTTTCTCCGAGCTCTTTATAACATCATCCAGCTTTTCACAGGTAATTCCATACTGCATAAGTTCAGAGATAAAGGATTTAATCTCTTCTACATATCCTTTTTTCTTAATATTCTTTCCAAAATAAGAAAGCTGTTCCTTATGCTCAGATAAAAGTTTTCTTATAAGCATAACCTTTCCTATCTCCGAAAGCACTGGAAGAGAATCCTTACCTGTCTCCTGAAATACACTATAAGAAAGGCGCAAAAAACTCTGCACCTCGGTAAAGAGAAGACCGGCACCAAGGCCTGCCTCCTTCATATTACCAATAAGGTCTTTTTGCGCCTTAAAGGTGTATTGCTCTGGAACAATAAGAATGTTTCTCTGAATGCTCCCACTTTCCCTACTATTCTTAACCTGCTTTTTAATATCTTCAAAGATATATCTGGTCTTACCAGCTCCTGATTTTCCATACAATACATTTATCATATTTTCACTCCTCTAATTCCTGTAAAACTAAAACATAATCCATTACACGCCACATTTTTCCATAAAACATATATCGTTACTTAATCTTTAAGTAAAACCACATTCGTTCCATCTGCATTTCATTATATCGAAACTTTGTTCGAATGTCAACTACTAATTCAACTTATTATAAAATTTTTTATTTCAGTGGGAATCCTATTCCCCACCGAGATAAACAATCGCTTTCTTTATGCTATCTGCAGTTTCTTTATCTCTAAGTGTAGCTATTATCTCCCCTGCAAAATCAATGGTTGTACCCATTCCACGACTTGTTATGAAATTGTCAGTATGAACCACAGATTTTTCAATGTAATTAGCACCTTCCTTAAGCTCATCAGCCATTGAAGGATAGCAGGTTGCTTCCTTATCCTTTAAAAGTCCCATAGATGAGTAAACTGTTGGTGCAGCACAAATTGCAGCAAGAACCTTACCTTCATCATTAGCCTTTACTATCTCATTTCTCAATGCTTCACAAGCCTTAAGATTAAGTGTTCCAGGCATTCCACCAGGAAGAATAAGAGCATTAGCTCCACTAAAATCAGCCTCATTAAATGTCTTATCGGCCTTTATTGTTACATTATGAGAGCTTGTAACCTCTTTCTTGTCTGTGATAGAAACCATATCAATATCGATCTTTGCGCGTCTAAGCATATCTACAACGATAAGCATCTCACACTCCTCATATCCCTCTGCTAAAAATATTAATGCTTCAGCCATTTTTCTAATCTCCTTTTTAAATTGTATTTTAATCTCTGATTAATCTTTTTCCATTATAACATATTTGAAATGATATGTGTTTTTTTAATTTTTTTGTTTCTTTTGTTTCTCTTGTGGGTGGGATTTGTGGGATTTGTGGAATTTGAGGGATTTGTGGGAGTTATGGTTGGGATTTGCGGGATTTGCGGGATTAATCTAAGATTCGATTTTAACCCACCCTTAGATTAGCTTCTTCATGGCTAAAATTTACGATATTAATCTAAATCAACTCTTTCTTTTAGTCTTAGATTAGTCTCTGAAAGTTCAAAATTTAAAGTTAATCTAAGATTTCATTTTGACCCACCCTTAGATTAGTTTCTTCATGGCTAAAATTTTCGATGTTAATCTAAATCA
>JAILGL010000067.1 GCA_024696825.1 Lachnospiraceae bacterium | reverse complement strand
AAGTCCTTACAGACTAGCTTCTGTAATCTCCATTAATGGTTACATACTCGTGTGTCATATCGCAGCCCCAGGCTGTTGCCTCTTTTTCTCCCTGGTGCATATCGATATTTACGATAATTTCATCCTCTGCTAAGATAACTGCTGCCTTCTCCTCTGAGAAGCCTATTCCGCCGCCACTTACATATACAGGAAGGTCTCCTGCCTTGCTGGAAAGGGTTACATCCAGCTTTGTTATGTCAAATTCAGCATCTGCATAACCTATGGCACAAAGGATTCTGCCCCAGTTAGCATCCGCACCGTAAATGGCACATTTAAATAATGTGGAGCCTGCTACACTCTTTGCTACCTTTATGGCTGTATCTTCATCCGGTGCATTTATGCACTTAACCTCCATAAGCTTTGATGCGCCCTCACCGTCTGCTGCAAGCTTTCTTGTGAGATTCATAAGCACCAGGTAAAGCGCTGTCTCTACCTTCTTGTAGTTTTCATCTTCTGCTACTATAGGCTCATTTCCTGCCTTTCCATTTGCCATAACTGTAAGCATGTCATTAGTTGACTGATCACCGTCTATGGTAAGACAGTTATAGGTTATCTTAACCAGCTTACTAAGGGCTTTCTGGAGAAGCTCACTACTTATGCATACATCTGTAGTTACAAAATTAAGTGTGGTAGCCATGTTAGGATGAATCATTCCTGAACCCTTAGCCATACCACCAAGATGTACCTTTTTATCATCTATCATAAACTCTACAGCTACTTCCTTTTCTACTGTATCAGTAGTCATTATAGCGTGTACAGCCTCTATATTTCCATCTGTGCTAAGGCCCTTAACCAAAGCCCCAATATTATCCTCAAATGGCTTTATGGAAAGTGGCTCTCCTATAACTCCTGTAGATGCCACAACCACCTGACAAGGCTCTATATTAAGCTCCTTTGCAAATAACTCGCAGGTCTTATTTGCAATCTCTTCACCATCTGAATTACCTGTATTTGCATTTTTTGAATTTACAATTACGGCTCTTGAAATCTTTCCTGATTTCTCCATATTTTTCTTAGTTACTATAATTGGCGCGCCCTTTACCTTATTGCTTGTATATACGCAGGCTGTAGCACATGGTAACTCGCTGTATACGGCACCCAAATCATTTTTAGTCTTATCAGGATTAATTCCCGCATTAAGGCCATTTGCCATAAATCCTTCTGCAGCACATACGCCGCCTTCGATATAAGTAAATCCGTCAATATTTAACTTTGGTTCAACCCTCATATAATGCCTCCATTCTATTACTTGGCACCCTCACTGCTTTCAGGACTTGCCACAGTAGTATCGCTTAATATACTACCGTTAGCATCGACCTCTTCCTTTACGTAATAAGCATTGGTAACCTTGCCATCATGTATTATAAAATTAACCATTGGTGAACTGTCATCTGTTTCAAACATTAAGAAATCGCCCTTTTTCTCATACACTCCTGTTACTGAGTTTGACTGAGCGTCCTTACTTGCCACCATGGAAGTACTTGTGGTCATCTTAAATGTTCCGTCCTCGTCAGTCTCAAGCCTTGTTATATAGCCCTGATTTTTATCATAGGTAAATTTAGCGTCAAAGGTTTTTCCCTCTGGCACCTTACCATCATACATCTGACTCTTTACAATTAAGTACTTATCCTTCTTGTAAAATGTTTCTGTATTACCCTTATTTACCTGAGAACTTGTTTTATATACGCCATTTTTCTTAGTATAGGTTCCCTGATCGATAATCTCACTCTGACCATTGTTAGAATAAACCTGTCTGTACATTTTCTGCTTTTTATTAAATACAAGTGTCATGGATGTCTTATCTGTAGAACCCTCTGCAACTACGATATCGTATATCTCAAGATTCTTAAGCTCCGCCTGCTCTGAGGCAGTTGGTGATGCAGTTACATCGGCTGAAGGTGATGCAGACTCTGTCTTCTTAGAATTCTTTGCCTTCTTGTAAACCTTTCCGATTCCCTTTCCAAGTGGGATAGATATAAGCCATACAAGCATTATGGCAACTGCAAGAAGTATGATATAGGTAATTATCTCAGTTGGTCCCTGAGGCGCCATACCTCTTCTTTTCTTTTTGATATTTCTATTATTCTTTGAATTTACATTCTTTGTATTTTTAGTATTTTTGATATTTTTATCATTCTTAGTTTTCTTTGTTTTATTATCCATTCTAAAATCCTCGTTGTTTAAATTTTTACCGTTACACATTTTAACACAAATGCATTAAAATGTATAGGCATAATGAGCCCAATTTAGCACTAAAAATGTGGCTTTTTCTGTATATTTTTTATCATTTTCCTATGGGTAGGCGTTTCCTGTAATTCACAATAAATTGTGTTTTTTCAAAAAAAATCTCAATATATTGTGGAAATACTTTCGATAACGATTGACAAACTTGCATTATTATGCTATAATGGCTTAGAACTCGTTAATTGTCATCTTTTGAACCCCCCATTTGTCAATAGATGACTTACAATTAAAGAAAGGTTCGGTGTATAATGAGTCAGTCAGATCTTAAGAAAGTAAGATTATCAGTACACAAGAACATTGGTAACAAGGTCAAGATTCGTGCAAACCGCGGACGCCACAAAATCGACGTTACCGAAGGTGTCATCAGTCAGACGTTCCCAAGCATTTTCCTGGTTGAAGTTGAGAATGAGCTTAACGAAACCACACAGACATTATCTTTTAGTTATACAGACGTATTAACAAGGGACGTACAGATGCAGCTTATCTGATACGATTTAGTATCAAAAAAAGAGTCATTTCTTAGTAAATGACTCTTTTTTCATGTCTACATTTATATCCTCCAAAAATGCCTTTTTAAAATTTATCAACTAATTTTTTCTAGTCAAGACTCGCTCGTGAGTCTTGCGCGCCGGATTCGGGTCTGCTTTAGCAGACTCACTTCCTATTCGAATCCGTGCGCATCCCGCGGAGCGTTTTAACTTAAGTCGGAGCTTGTACCCCGACTGAGTATAGTTTGACATATTCACATTATCAAGATGATTTAAAATGTCAAGACTATTATCTGACTACAATTTTAACCATCTTTGTAATTGTAGTCTTAAAACAATGTTTTGTTTCAGATGCCGTAATCGTAAATTTAATTTTATAGATACCTTTTTTTAGTCCTTTCTTAACCGTAACTTTACCAGATTTACCAATCTTTATATACTTTTTACATTTTTTAGGCACTGACTTAATTTTAAATTTTTTATTTGCTTCTTCTTTAAAAGTTGCTGAAATAGCAAATTTTTGTGTCTTCTTTTTTAACTTACTATATTTAATTATCCTTGAAGACGTAACCCGAGTCAGTTTATTAGCAATTAATATGGATGAAAGCTTTATTGTATAATTTTCCCCATATAAATTTTCACAATGATATGTGTCGCCTATTCCAATTTTAATATAATAGCTCTTTCCTTCAACTGCTCCTATATATGGCAATTCAATCGATTTATTGCTGTTTAATCCTATAATTGTCTCTGAAAGCACATTTGTTCCACTTTCATCTGAATAAATCTTAATATACCATGGAACTTCTGAAGCTTTAATGGTATGATTAAACGTCAAACTTATCTTTCCATTCGATGGAGCTGTTATTTTATAATAGTCTTCATCTTCAAAATTCGAGATATTGCCAGAAACAGACGAACCCAAGGAAAATGTTGTTGCTTGTATAAAATCGTTATTTACCTCTTTCTCATAGTTATTAGATGACTCAAACTCTGATTTTATTGTATAATTTTCTCCATATAAATCTTCACAATGATATGTGTCGCCTATTCCAATTTTAATATAATAGCTCTTTCCTTCAACTGCTCCTATATATGGCAATTCAATCGATTTATTGCTGTTTAATCTTATACTTGTCTCTGAAAGCACATTTGTTCCACTTTCATCTGAATAAATCTTAATGTACCATGGAACTTCTGAAGCTTTAATGGTATGATTAAACGTCAAACTTATCTTTCCATTCGATGGAGCTGTTATTTTATAATAATCTACATCTTCAAAATTCGAAATATTGCCAGAAATAGACGAACCCACTGCAATCACGTTAGCACTAGAAAAACCAGAATTTCCTTCTTCCTCAGCAAATGCAACAACAGAGCACATCCTAAAAATTAACGAAAAGCATAACAAAACTGTAAGAATATTTTTTAACTTCATTTACATTCTCCCTTCATATTCATATTTAAAACTCTGACTCATAAGCACCACATTGCCAGTCTGTACATTGGCAAATACACCCCCTTACGTTATAAGTGTATGCATCTTGTAATCCACTCGAAAATGAAAGCAATGCACTTAATCGAAAACTCTCAGAAGTCTGCCTTTTTACAAGCAACATCTATAACCTCCAAAAATGCCTTTTTAAATTTTATCAACTAATTTTTTCTATTAAACATTATAGCATGATAGCGGTATAAAATGTCAAGACCTGGCTATGCGAGAATAAACTTGTGAAAATATGAATCCATTTTTTTACACTATCTTATAATTTAATAATTTGATAAACTTATCCTATTGTTTAATTTAATAATTTGATAAGCTTATCCTATTGGTTTTTCTTCTTGATAATTTTGTTATCAAATGTTAAACTCTAGATAAATCATACATGTTTAATATGTTTAGTATGTTTTCAAAAGACTTATATAACTTAATGCAAATTACATAAATTACAATATCTACTATATTTTATATGTTTCACTTTGTTATTTAATTTACACCCAGATGCAAAAATTGGAGGTTAATGTGAAGATTTCAACTAAAGGTCGTTATGCACTTAGAATGATGATGGATATGGGAATAAAGTAAACGCTCCATAGTGAGTACTCCCCCCCCAAAAAATATCACTCCAGTCAGAAGTGAAGGATTTACTTACGACAACAATCCGGCAATTGCTCAGACCAAGGCAATAAATTTTCCAAAAAATTCAAATCTTTGTCATCCATGTGGTTCGGAATCTCAGATAACAAATATTCAAAATAATTGTATGGTTTGAGGTTATTCGCTTTTGCTGTCTCGGCAATACTATATAGTATTGCACTCGACTCTGCTCCTGCAATGGTATCAATCATTACCCAATTCTTTTTGCCGACACAGAAACCACGGATTGACTGTTCTGCCGCATTGTTATCTATTGGTACTTCCCCATCTTCTAAAAAGACGCGGAGATACTTTTCTTGATTGATTGAGTATGAAAATCCCTGATATGTTTTCCCTTTTGCAGGTACTATATTAGTTTCTTATATTTCTAATATTATTTCTAATATCATTTCTAACCTCATTCCAGGCAATTACTTTCTTCCGCAGCAATGCTTATATTTCTTGCCACTTCCGCAAGGACATGGATCATTACGTCCAACCTTCTTAGGCTTTACGATAACGCCAGACTTTTTCTGCTCCTTGTATAACTCTTTTCTCTTTTCCTCAGGAAGAATATTATCCCACTCAGGAAGCTCATAGAGCCAGTCTGCCTTAGCTCCAACCATATTGTAATAAAGCTTTTCCATATCTACATCAAGCTTTACTTCTGTATTCTCGTCTAATGCATCCAGATCACAAGCCTCTTTAAGACTGTCATTGATTCCATCCATGAAACCTGCCATATAGAGAATGTCCATATCATACTTCTTAGCTATATCTCCTACTGTTCCCTGAATTATCTCCTCTGGCTTTCCAAGGATATCCTTATAAATCTCTTTCTCCTGTGCAAAATACTTTACCCAGATTGCCTGTCCCTGTCTGGAATTAAAATCAACGCTATATGCTGAATCTCTCCAATCCTTTACTATTCCCATATTTTCCTCCAAAATAAATTATTTATTATCTGCAAATGTTATTTATACCTGCCAAAAACGGCACCAGTGAAAATAATATCATTTTATTACTGTTTTGTCAAAGCACTGATTTTAGGCGCTTTATCTCTTTTTTGTTATATTTATTTACAAATGAATTATAGCTGAAGAAATAAAATCCATCGGCATAGTTATGCTTTCTGGTGTATTTCACCTGCCTCTTAAGTATATTTTTCTTCTTCCACTGTCCCGATAATGGTGGTATGGTTCTATAGACTCCAAGGCCCGTATAAAGCCTTACATCACTTCCCTTAGCCATCTTATGCCATCTCTTGGAAAGCTTGTGATATGAGGCGCTTCCCGTCTTAAAATCCCAATATATCTGGGGTGCGATATAATCCACATATCCGCTATTTTTAAACCATTTCTCTACGTCTACATAATAGGACCATTTGAGATAAAGGTTATCTATATTTCCAGCTGGAGAAATACCGAATTCCACATCCTTGTTAACGCTCTTAATGCCCTTATAAAGGCCTCTTACAAGCTTATTGACATTCTCACGTCTCCAGTTGACTATACCCATATAGCTTTCCCCTGCTGCCTTTTTCTTCTTGACATAGCTCTTATATTCCTTGGCATCAAAGTTCTTGGCATAGCTCATTCCAAGGTTTGGATAGAAATAATCATCCATATGGATTCCGTCCACCGCATAGTTTTTAACGATTTCCTTTGCGCCCTTTATTATAAGCTTTCTAACAGCTGACTTAGCAGGGTTGTAGTAAAGCTGGTTACCACATTTTAATACATTTCTCTTCTTTCCCTTGGTATTATGCCACTGTCTTGCAGGATTTGTCTTTGCAAGGCTCTTATAGCTTGTGGAATTCATGGTAACTCTGTATGGATTAATCCAGGCCTCTATTCTAAGATTCTTCTTGTGAGCCTCCTTAACCATTATCTGTAAAGGATCATAGCTCATATACTTTCCCTGCTTTCCCGCGATAAAATCGGAGGTTGGGAAGATGTCTGAATCATAAAGAGCATCCGAGCAAGGCCTTACGTGAGCCACGATGTCTGTCATCTTATATTTCTTACAAACCTTAAAATACTTTCTAATGCGGCTTGTAAACTGATATTTGGTAAATGTTTTCTTGGTAAATGTACCTATCTCAAAGCAGCAAATCCACATGGCTCTTCTTTCAGACTCTACCTTTATACCTGAGGTCTGAACCAGTCCCGCACCTGCTTCTTTTAGCTCAGTTTCCATAGAGCTTGCATCTGCAGTCTTTACGCTGTTTGTGATACCTGCCTTATTTCCCGCAGATAAAAACTCTGCTCCAAATATACCTAAATTATTACCTGAATATACATAAGTAAATGACAGGGAAATCATAAGAACCATAGAAACCACTGTCTTTATTATATTATTTCTTTTCATAACACCTGTATAACCTTTCATTTATAGCTTTAATATATAGCTTTAAATAAGTCAACTATAACTCCCCCAGCCAACTTAGTTAAATATAACTTAATCTATCCCATTTATCAAGGGAATTTAATAGTATCTGATAATTATGTTGTAAATGTGACATATCCCCTAATATAGCTATTTTAGGCAAAAAATAAAAGAGAACCACTTGGGGAGTAGTTCTCTTTTGGAGAAGGTATTTTTGTTACTTATGGGGTGTAGCAAAAACTATATAATGTATTGGGGTTTACGCATATTATAATACCAACTTATTCTATTGAAGTGTGCATAAAGTTGCACAAATTTTCTTATATTTTTTGTGCAACTTTACCAAAAACCCCATTCCTAAAAATGAAGATTTAATGACAATTCCCGTAATGACTTGATTTTGTTGAAATTATAAAGTATTATACTAAAGCAAGAAAGGGATAAAAAGGTGATTTTTGACATTCCTTATTGATAGATTTAATTACAGCAATAATCGAGAGGAGTTTTTATATGACTAATATCAAAAAATACTACAAACTCTCTTTACTTATATTACTATTTGCCTTTGGACTTATGTTTTCATTTAAGACCACAAAGGTTGCAGATGCTAAGGTTAAGATAACTAACAAGACCTATTCTGCTAAGGAAAAGGTTGCGAAAGAGGGTTCTAATGGAAAGTCTTCCGTAACAGTATTAACCTACACCTACGTAAGACCTAAGTTTTCAGGTAATAAAAAAGTAAAGAACATTAATAAATATTTTTCAAATGATTATAAGAGCTTTACAGCTAAGAAGAATACTTTACTTTCTCTTGCAGAGAATAATTATAAATCATCACTTTTAACCAGTCCTTATACATTGGTTGGAAAATGGAGCAAGAGCTATCAGTCTTCTTCAGTGGTAAGCTACAGATTTACCTGTAAGTCTACTACCGGCACAACAGATGTTACTACAACTGTTAAGAGCGTTACATTTAATATTAAAACCGGCAAGCAGCTGTATGTAGATGATTTCGTTAAGGGTAAGAAAAAGAACGTAATTAATAAGATTCTTAAGGCATATAACAAATATGCTAAAAAACATAAGAACTACACATTTTGGAGTACTAATAAGAAAACCATAAAGAATACTAAGATTAAGGATTTTCCTTTCTATCTTTCTAAGAAGGGAGCCGTATATATGGCATATTCGCCAAATGTTCTGGCACCTACAGCAGTTGGAATTATTAAGTTCAAGGTATAAATTTATTAATAATAAAAGCTTAAAAAGCAGGTCTTATATAAGACCTGCTTTTTTATTTGCTGTTTTATCTATCTGTATTATCTACTTATAATCAAACTTATAAATGCTTACGGATAATGGTGGTAAATCAAGCACAATACTGTTATCCTGATCATCAAATCCTATCTTCTCACTCTTAATAGTCTTAGGATTCTTTATTCCCCTTCCACCATATTTTACATCATCCGATGTAAGGAGAAGGCTGTATTTGCCTGCGCAAGGCACGCCAAATCTCATATGCTTTCTCTCAACAGGTGTAAAGTTGCAAAGGAATAATAACTGATTTTCCTTGGTTGAACCACGACGTACAAAGGATACCACACTGATATCTGATCTGTCGCAGGACATCCACTGGAAGCCAATCTCATCCTCATCATTTACATAAAATGCATCGTATTTCTTATAAAGCTTATTAAGCTCTTTTATAAAGTTCTGCATTGACTTGTTAAGCGGATTATCTAAAACATCCCAGTCAAGGCTTCTCTTCTCACTCCACTCTCTGTACTGAGCGAATTCCTGACCCATGAATAAGAGCTTCTTTCCAGGATGGCCATACATAAAACCATAAGCCAGTCTAAGGTTAGCGAACTTATCCTCTACAAGTCCAGGCATTTTCTCTATCATAGAGCCCTTAAGATGAACTACCTCATCATGTGAAAGCACTAAGATAAAGTTCTCACTGTAAGCATACTGCATACTAAATGTAAGCATTCCATGGTTAGGACCTCTGAAATATGGATCCATCTTCATATACTCTAAGAAGTCATTCATCCAGCCCATGTTCCATTTGAATAAGAATCCAAGACCCTTAAGCTGTGTAGGAGATGTAACTCCTGCCCAAGCTGTAGACTCCTCAGCGATTATCATGGTTCCAGGCTCTTCCTTCTCAAATATCTCATTTAAGCGGTGGAAGAAATTAATGGCGTCATAATTCTCATTTCCGCCATCCTCATTAGGAAGCCAGTCTCCATCCTGCTTACCATAGTCAAGATAAAGCATGGAAGCAACTGCATCCACTCTAAGTCCGTCTACATGGTACTCTCTGCTCCAGAAAAGAGCATTGGCAATAAGGAAGTTAGATACCTCTTCCTTTCCAAAGTTGAATATATAGGTTCCCCAGTCAGGGTGCTCACCACGTCTCTTATCAGGATGCTCGTAAAGTGGCTGTCCATCGAAGTTTCCAAGACCAAAGGCATCCCTTGGAAAATGTGCAGGTACCCAGTCAAGAATTACAGAAATACCGATGGAATGCATGTAATTAATGAAATACATGAAATCCTTAGGCTCACCATATCTGCTGGTTGGTGCATAATAACCTGTAACCTGATATCCCCATGATCCGTCAAATGGATGCTCAGCTATACCCATAAGCTCTACGTGAGTATATCCCATTTTCTTAACATAATCACCAAGCTTCTTAGCAAGCTCCTTATAGGTAAAGAATCCATTGTCATCATCTTCTATCTTTTTCTTCCAGGAACCCAGATGACACTCATAAATAGCCATAGGCTTCTTAATCATGCTGACACGGGTCTCTTTTTTCTTTTCCTTCTGCCACTCCTCATCAGTCCATTTAAATCCCTTAATATCAGCTACTACAGAAGCATTTTCAGGTCTAAGCTGAGCCTCATTAGCATAAGGATCTGCCTTATAAATCTCTTCACCGGTTCTTGAAAGAATCTTATATTTATAAACTGCTCCAGGCTCTACACCAGGTATGAAAAGCTCATAGATACCTGATACATCCTGAATCTCCATAAGATTGACTCTTCCATCCCACATATTAAAGTCACCTACTACGCTGACTGTTCTTGCGTGTGGTGCCCATACTGCAAA
Organism: Lachnospiraceae bacterium; assembly: GCA_024696825.1. Taxonomy (GTDB): domain Bacteria; phylum Bacillota; class Clostridia; order Lachnospirales; family Lachnospiraceae; genus JAEEJA01. The sequence goes on along the minus strand of JAILGL010000067.1, from coordinate 19,092 downwards.
ATGTGTTCCCTTAACGCCCTCTATCTCCATAGGATGTGCGCCAAGCTTGTCATATATGTTAAAATGCTTGCCCTCTGCAAACAAATATCTGTCCATATCTGTAATTATTGATTTAAAACAATATGGATCAGCAGTAACCACTACATTACCAGGACCATATTCAATGTGAAGTAAATATGGTGCAGAATACTTCTTACCCTTTACATACTTGCCAAAGAAACCTGACCCCTTCTCGGTCTCCTCAAGCTCTATCTCCTTTTTACCCTTCATATCGGTAACCTTTATGCTAAGGGCTTCAGGTCTGTATACGGTAAATACCTGGCCATCACCAAATTCATGTAATCCCAAAATATTATTAGGTGCATTGTGCTTGGTCTCAAGTATCTCGTCGTATTCAACCCAATTAATCCACTGTTCAAGTTTCTCCTGCATAAGTAACCTCCATTCTACATTATATATTTTTTATATTATTTATATTTATATTTAAATATTCATAATCATTCTAAGCTTAATTCCCATTCATGGCTTTAATTAGCCTTCATGGTAACCTTCTCGATTTCATTAAACCAGTCATAATATCTTGTAATATCACTTGGCATAGACTTAATCTCTATAGTCTTTGCATTAAATACTATGGAGTTCCTGTACTGGAACATAGGTACTACAACTGCCCAATCATTTAATATATTAAGAATGCTTCTATAGTTTTCAGACTTCTCCTCATAATCAATCATATACTCTGATGCATCTATAAGCTCGTCTACGTCGCTGTCTGCAATTGAGAAAATGTTCTTTTCAAAGGAATAATTGCCATAATATAAATCCTCAAAATCTATATCTGACTTAGTCTCAAAATTCTGATTCCATATCTGAAGACTCTTGTATTTAACACCCTCTTCAATCTTCTCGGCATCCTTAGTCTCTACCTTGAGATTAATTCCGATATCAGCAAGCTTCTCACTTACTGTCATAAGGTATTCATAAAGACATCCGCCCTTATCATCATCCTCATCTATGCTAAATACAAATGAGGTTGGCATGGTGCTGTCTACAGCAACTACCATATCATCCTTTACATCATAACCTGCAAGCTTAAAATACTCCTTAGCCTGCTCTAAAGCCTTATCCAATCTCTCATTGGAATCCATACCCTTTTCATAAAGCGCTGCACCATCTTCATCAACAGTAAATGCTTCATTATAGCTTTCATCTGTTGACTCTGGCACTGCCCATGAAGTACTTGAATAAGGATAATTAATAACCTTAGCTGTATATGAATAATAGTTATCACACAGGTTCTGTCTGTCAGCTGCAAACATAACAGCTAAAGCCTTTCTAAGATACTTAGATCTTGTAGAATCCGGTCTTTCATTAACACAGACATTCTTGGCATTCATACATATAAGCTGATAACTGTCACCGTCCATAAACTTAGTAAACATGGACTTTCCATTCACCTCATGGTTAGAGTTTAACTCTGTAACATTATCTATTACAGTTTTATCGCTTCCAAAACTCATAACATCATAAACGCCGTTTTTAAGGTCCATAATCTTAGTTGCGATAACTGTAGATTCAATCTTTTTAATCTGCAAAAATGCAATGTTTGGACAACCCTTATAATACTCAGTATTAGCCTCAAAATAAAGAATCTTTCCATCATTTTTTATAAACTTATAAGGACCTGCTCCTGCAAGAGTTTCTTTCTTCTTAAGCTTGGAAATATCACCCTTTGTAAAGCCAAATTTTCCCTTGCCATAATTATATTTCTTAAGACTTCCATATATGTGTAATGGGGTAATAGGAATGTTTAATTTCTTAATCATCTCCTTGTCATAACCATAGGTTGTAACACTTACCTCATACTTACTCTTCTTAACGATTCCCCTAATATTATCAGAACTTCCATTCTTATAATTCTTAAGTCCCGCAATATCTGTATTACGAAGAGAATAATCTCCCTTGTAGCTCTTATCGCAAAATGCATAAAGTGAAAAAATCACATCATCTGCAGTAATACTATAGCCATCGGAGAATTTCAAATTATGACTTAATACAAAGTCATACTGAGTCTCATTTTTATTCTTTTTATATTTTATATTAACGTCAGAAATACCAACGTATTTGTATTTCTTACTACCATACTTTATGGTCTCACCCTTAACAGCGTCAAATACTACCTGATCCTTTCTGTCAAAGGTTACTAAAAAGGCCTGAGTGGCTTTAACTGCCATCTCATCACCATCTTCAAGTATCTTAAATGGATTAACATCATCTGAAAACTTTTCACATGACATTACTAAAGGCCTGTCAGAACCGTCATTACCCTTACCTGCTGCAGTGGTTGCCTCAGGCTCCACTTCATCTTCCTTATCAGCAGCGGTTCCCTCAGAGGTCACATCAGATTTCTTACCATTCTTACCAGTCGATTTACCACAGCCTGTTATATTTATACACATCATAAAAGCTGCACTAAGTGCGACTGCCTTTATAATCCCTTTTCTCATAATAATTAACCTTTCAATAAAAGCGAAATATCCTATATTTTCGCCAAATACTCATGATGCTATTCTATCACGAAATACTTATATTTTCAAGAATTCATTCTGCTAAGCATACTTGCTACATCACTTTTAAAATTACTCTTAAATTCATCCCTGGAAGCTATTTTTTTATCGGCGTACTGATTTAAAAGATTCCTGTAAAGACCCTTTATTTCCTTATCCATAACCCCTGTATTGGGTGTAGCTATATGATCTGCAATTCTGCTATAAAGCTTTATATAATTCTCATTGGATTCTGAATAAATATTTTCATTGTAGGAAGAACTCTTATTCACCAAAATATTATCTATAACAGAAGTATTATTTACAAATGTATAGTTGTAATCATATATTTTCTGTCCCTCGTCTTCATCCACTGTAAGAGCCTTTATAAGCTTTCCTGCGAACTTTTTATCGGAACATTTTTCCGTTACTGCAAGCCCCTGTGAATTCATATAAAAATACTCAGGCCCCGGAACTAAAATAGTATTATTTTTAAATGTTCCTTCAGGAAGTAACCATTTAGTAAAAATAGGATTTCCTACATAACACATAGCCGCATCCGTAGTGGTTCCATTGCCCTCCATAAGGCTTTTCCACTCATCAGAATAGGTTTCTGTTTTATATATGGTCTTACTGTCCAACATACCAAGAACAGCACTTTCAAAGCCTTTAAATGCACTGTCCTCCACGAGAGAATTATTCTCATCAAGCCATGTAGCCTTCTTACTTCCACAGGCTATCTCCAAAAGATCTTCATAACCTGCAAATAATTTACATTTGCGATTGGACGCCTTGTAAACTGTATCAGCAGTTTCCTTAATTTTATTCCATGAAGAAAAATATCTTTCCTGAAGCTCTGCAGGCTCAGTAGTCTTAAGATACTTCGCACAAAGATCTGCTCTAATCTGTATACTGCCTGGATTAGCCTGGAAAAATGCTATTTTCTCCTGGCCTTTACTGTCAGTTCCAATGCTTTTAAGATACTCAAAGGATTTTACTAAATCAGTATCTGACACGTAAGACTTACTTAAAGGAATTATCCTCTCGTCATCCACATATTTTTTTGCATTGTCAGTATTAAATACTATCATATCAGGATAAAAGTCACTCTTAGGGTCCAAAAGAGCAGTATTTAACTTGTTGCCATAAGAATCCTCATCATTAATATTTACAACTACAATCCTCTTATAATTCTTCTCATGACCTGTCTTATAAACCTTGTCGAGAATTATCTTAAGTTCCTCATTATATGTCCATATAACAAAGGCCTTTTTAGCCTCATAATTGCCGGATACAACTCCGTACTCAGTACTACTGGTTATATTCTCTTCTTCCTCTGTATAACCCTCAGAAAGGGCTGTATCGTCACCTGCGCCCTTAGGCTTTCTGGAACAGCCTGAAAGAACCAGTGTAGATATAGCCAGAACAAGTACCATAAATATACTAATCTGTGATTTAAATATTTTCTTCATGAGTACTCCTTGAATCTTATTTAAAAAACCCCGTTTCAAAAGGCTGAAACGGGGTTAAATTTTAGATTACATTGATTCTATTAGTCTTCATCAAATGAGAAGGTTGAATCTGTCTCCTCAACAACATCATTCATATCTCCAATATCATCGATAACAGCATCATCTGTATCATCAATGTTACCAAATACTGAATCCATTAAATCATCATCCCTGGATCTGTTTCTCTTGGAATTAGATGCATTGTTGGACTCTTCTTCCTTCTTAGCCTTTTCCTCTTCCTCGATACGACGTCTTTCTGCAATCTGCTTATTAGCAACATAATCGCAGTCAAGCTTAACATTACGATACTTCTTAGTACCTGTACCTGCAGGAATGAGCTTACCTATGATGACATTTTCCTTAAGTCCGATAAGCTTATCAACCTTACCTCTAATAGCCGCATCAGTAAGAACTCTTGTGGTCTCCTGGAATGAAGCTGCTGAAAGGAAGGAATCAGTAGCAAGAGCAGCCTTAGTAATACCGAGAATAATCTGCTTACCCTTAGGTGGCTCTAAGCCCTCTGCTTCAAGTCTCTCAACCTCATCGTTAAACTCAAGTACATCTACCTTTTCACCAGGTAAGAACTTGGAATCACCGTTGTCCTCGATGTTAATCTTCTTAAGCATCTGACGAACGATAACCTCTATATGCTTATCATTGATATCAACACCCTGTAAGCGGTAAACACGCTGTACTTCGTGTAAGATATAATCCTGAACTGCTCTAATACCCTTAATTGCAAGAATATCATGAGGGTTGATGGAACCTTCTGTAAGCTCATCACCAGCCTCGATAACCTGATCTTCCTTAACCTTAATATGAGAATTATGAGGTATTGGATAAGACTTAACTTCGCCTGTCTCCTGGTTAGTTACGATAACCTCAGTCTTCTTCTTGGTCTCGATATTAATCTTACCTGCAATCTCAGAAATAATAGCAACACCCTTAGGCTTTCTTGCTTCGAAAAGCTCCTCAACTCGAGGAAGACCCATGGTGATATCACTACCGGCAACACCTCCTGTATGGAAGGTTCTCATGGTAAGCTGTGTACCAGGCTCACCGATAGACTGAGCTGCTATAATACCTACAGACTCTCCAACCTGTACAGGCTCGCCTGTAGCAAGGTTAGCACCGTAGCACTTAGCACAGATACCGTTATGACTCTTACATGTAAGAATAGTACGAATCTTAACCTTGGCATCTACACCTGCATCTATAATATCCTTCTTTGCCATAATCTTCTCGGCACGTAAAGGAGTAATCATATGGTTCTTCTTTACAATGAGATTTCCATCATCATCATAAATGCTTTCACAGGCAAATCTTCCTGTAATTCTTTCGATAAGTGGCTCGATAAGCTCCTTACCTGTCATGAACTGACTTACTTCCATACCTGGAATCTCATCAGCCCCTGCACAACAGTCAACCTCATGAATAATGAGCTCCTGTGAAACGTCAACAAGACGTCTTGTAAGATATCCTGAATCGGCTGTTCTAAGAGCGGTATCAGAAAGACCCTTTCTAGCACCATGAGCTGAGATGAAGTACTCAAGTACGTCAAGACCCTCACGGAAGTTAGACTTGATAGGAAGCTCGATGGTATTACCCTGTGTATCGGCCATAAGACCACGCATACCTGCAAGCTGCTTAATCTGCTGGTTAGAACCACGGGCTCCTGAGTCAGCCATCATGAAGATACTGTTATATTCATCAAGACCATTAAGGAGTGCTTCCTTAAGATCATCATCGGCTTTATTCCAAATATTAACTACTGATCTATGACGCTCTTCATCTGTAAGAAGACCTCTGTTATACTTCTTAGTAATGTTATCAACCTCTACCTGTGCATCATCGAGAAGCTGCTGCTTACACTCTGGCACGGTCATATCTGAGACTGAAACTGTCATGGCAGCCTTGGTAGAATACTTATAACCAAGAGACTTAACAGCATCCATAACCTCTGCTGTTATAGTTGAACCATGTGTCTTCATACATTTCTCAAGAATCTTCTTAAGTTCTTTCTTCTTAACGAGGAAGTTAACCTCTGGTATAAGGAAATTATCAGGATTGCTTCTGTCTACAAAACCTAAGTCCTGAGGAATCTCCTCATTGAAGATAAGTCTTCCGAGAGAACTCTCTACAACTCTTGAATCATATTCGCCTTCGCTATTATATCCAAACTTTCTGACCTTAATCTGGGCCTGAAGTGTTATAATACCATTTTCATAAGCCTTAACGGCCTCGTTCATATCCTTAAAGATAGAACCTTCACCCTTCTGAGGTACATCATCACCTGCAGGGGTACCTCTCATCTGTGTAAGGTAGTAAATACCAAGAACCATATCCTGTGAAGGAACGGCTACAACACCACCGTCAGATGGCTTTAAGAGGTTATTAGGTGAAAGCATTAAGAATCTTGCCTCAGACTGAGCCTCTACTGAAAGTGGAAGGTGAACCGCCATCTGGTCTCCATCGAAGTCAGCGTTAAATGCCATACATGAAAGTGGATGAAGCTTAATAGCTTTACCTTCTACAAGGATTGGCTCGAATGCCTGAATACCAAGTCTATGAAGTGTAGGAGCACGGTTAAGAAGTACAGGATGCTCTCTGATTACCTTCTCGAGAACGTCCCAAACACAAGGCTCGTATCTCTCTACCATCTTCTTAGCTGCTTTTATATTATTAGCTAACTCAGTCTCAACAAGCTCCTTCATAACGAAAGGCTTGAAAAGCTCGATAGCCATTTCTTTTGGAAGACCACACTGATAAATCTTAAGCTCTGGTCCTACTACGATAACTGAACGTCCTGAATAGTCAACACGCTTTCCAAGAAGGTTCTGACGGAAACGTCCCTGCTTACCCTTAAGCATATCTGAAAGAGACTTTAATGCTCTGTTTCCAGGACCTGTAACAGGACGACCACGTCTACCGTTATCTATAAGTGCGTCAACAGCCTCCTGAAGCATTCTCTTCTCATTTCTAACGATGATGTTAGGACCTGGTAAATCAAGAAGCTTCTTAAGTCTGTTATTTCTATTAATGATTCTTCTGTATAAATCATTCATATCAGAAGTAGCAAATCTACCACCGTCTAACTGAACCATAGGACGAAGATCTGGTGGAATAACAGGGATAACATCTAAGATCATCCACTCAGGCTTGTTCTTAGACTCGAGAAATGCCTCGATAACCTGAAGTCTCTTAATGATTCTGCCTCTCTTCTGTCCTGAAGAATCCTTAAGCTGTTCCTTTAATGTATTAGACTCCTCCTCAAGCTCTGTAGTCATGAGAAGTGCCTTAATAGCCTCTGCACCCATATCAGCAGTAAATGCATCAGTACCATATTTCTCACGAGCTTCCTGATACTCCTGCTCAGTAAGAATCTGCTTAGGTACAAGACCTGTTTCCTCAGATGCTTCAAGAACTACATAAGCAGCAAAATAAAGCACCTTCTCCAAGTTCTTAGGGGAAATATCAAGAATAAGTCCCATACGGCTTGGAATACCCTTAAAGTACCAAATATGTGATACTGGTGCAGCAAGCTCGATATGGCCCATCCACTCACGGCGGACACTTGCCTTTGTAACCTTAACTCCACACTTATCACAAACAGTACCTTTGTGTCTTATCTTTTTATATTTACCACAGTGACACTCCCAGTCCTTAGTAGGTCCGAAAATTCTTTCACAGAATAAACCATCCTTCTCAGGCTTAAGAGTTCTGTAGTTGATTGTTTCAGGCTTTTTAACCTCACCCTTAGACCATGCTCTTATCTTTTCAGGAGAAGCAAGACCAATCTTAATCGCGTCATATGACATATGCTTTAACTCATTTTCACGTTTCTCAGCCATAATTAAAGTCCTTTCATAAATTACTAAAATTATCTGTAATTGCGGGGGTTAACAAGTTTCATAAAGTAAATGTTATCTACCTAATTAAAACTCATCCTCCGGTGGATAATCGTCTATTTCAGATGAATCACCAACTCTAAATCCTTCTGCATCCTCATAGGAATCATTTTGTATAAATGCAAAGTCTTCATTGGCATCAAATACATCCTTAGCCTCTTCGTAATCCACATCATCTTCCGGATCAGTCATTCTGACTTCTTCACCGTTTTCATCAAGCACGCTAACATCAAGTGCAAGTGCCTGAAGTTCCTTTAAGAGAACCTTAAATGACTCAGGAATACCTGGCTCAGGGATATTCTGTCCCTTAACAATAGCCTCATAGGTCTTAGTTCTTCCTGTAACATCATCAGACTTAACTGTAAGGATTTCCTGAAGTGTATAGGCTGCTCCGTATGCCTCGAGAGCCCAAACCTCCATCTCTCCAAAACGCTGTCCACCGAACTGTGCTTTACCTCCAAGAGGCTGCTGTGTAACTAATGAGTATGGTCCAATTGAACGAGCATGAATCTTATCATCAACAAGATGGTGGAGCTTGATATAGTGCATGAAACCTATAGTTACATCACCATCGAAGTACTCTCCGGTTCTTCCATCACGAAGTCTTACCTTACCATCTCTTCTAATTGGAACACCTCTCCATGTTTCGGTGTGCTCATAATTGTCAAGTAAGTACTGCATTACCTCAGGATCTAAGAGATCCTTGTATTTCTCTATAAACTCTTCTTTAGTAGTATTAGCATAATCATTAGCAAGATCAAGTGTATCCATGATGTCCGCCTCGTTTGCACCATTGAAGATCGGAGTTGAAACATTGAATCCGAGTACATTGGCAGCAAGTGAAAGGTGAGTCTCAAGGACCTGACCGATATTCATACGGGAAGGAACGCCCAGTGGGTTAAGTACGATATCCAAAGGACGACCGTTTGGAAGGAATGGCATATCCTCCTCAGGAAGTACTCTGGAAACGACACCCTTGTTTCCATGACGACCAGCCATCTTATCACCAACCTGAATCTTACGCTTCTGAGCGATGTAAATACGAACGCTCTCGTTAACTCCAGGTGGAAGCTCGTCTCCGTTATCTCTGCTAAATACCTTGGCATCTACAACGACACCAAACTCTCCATGAGGAACCTTAAGAGAAGAATCTCTTACTTCTCTTGCCTTCTCACCGAAGATAGCTCTTAAGAGTCTCTCTTCAGGAGTAAGCTCAGTCTCTCCCTTAGGAGTAACCTTACCTACAAGAATATCACCTGTTCTAACCTCGGCACCTATTCTTATAATACCTCTCTCATCGAGATCCTTTAAGAGTTCATCACCAACACCAGGAACATCTCTTGTAATCTCTTCTGTTCCAAGCTTAGTATCTCTAGCCTCGATAGAGTGCTCATTTATATGTACTGATGTATAAACATCGTCTTTAACAAGTCTTTCACTAAGAAGTACAGCATCCTCGTAGTTATAACCTTCCCAAGTCATGAAACCGATAAGAGGGTTATTACCAAGTGCTATCTCTCCGTATGAAGTACAAGGTCCGTCTGCAATAACCTGACCTTTCTTAATATGATCGCCTCTGTTAACGATAGGTCTCTGGTTAATACATGTACCCTGGTTACTTCTCTGGAACTTAGTAACCTTATAGGTCTTTCTCTCACCACTGTCAGTATTAACGATAATCTCGTTAGATGCTGAACGCTCAACTGTACCGTCTTCCTCAGCAACTACACAGTTACCTGAGTCAACAGCAACCTTCATCTCCATACCGGTACCTACTGCAGGTGCCTTAGTCATAAGGAGTGGAACCGCCTGACGCTGCATGTTGGATCCCATGAGGGCACGGTTAGCATCGTCGTTCTCAAGGAATGGAATCATAGCTGTAGCTACTGAGAATACCATTCTAGGAGATACGTCCATAAGGTCGATACGCTTTTTATTAAACTGAGATGTTTCCTCTCTAAATCTACCGGAAACACTGTCATTTACAAAATATCCATTTTCATCAAGCTTTTCATTAGCCTGAGCAACAACATATTTATCCTCTTCATCAGCTGGAAGATAAACAACCTCATCTGTAATACGAGGATTCTCTGGATCTGACTTATCGGCAACTCTGTAAGGAGCCTCAACAAATCCATATTCATTTATTCTTGCATAAGAAGCAAGTGAGTTAATAAGTCCGATGTTAGGACCTTCAGGTGTCTCGATAGGACACATTCTACCATAATGAGAATAGTGAACGTCTCGAACTTCGAATCCTGCACGGTCTCTTGAAAGACCACCTGGTCCAAGGGCTGACAAACGTCTCTTATGAGTAAGCTCACTAAGAGGGTTGTTCTGATCCATGAACTGTGAAAGCTGTGAAGAACCAAAGAACTCTTTGATTGCAGCTGTTACAGGCTTGATGTTAATGAGACTCTGTATTGTTATAGTAGAAGGATCCTGAGTTGACATCCTTTCTCTTACAACTCTTTCCATTCTTGAAAGACCGATACGGTACTGGTTCTGTAAAAGCTCACCAACCGCACGAATACGTCTGTTTCCAAGATGGTCGATATCATCATCTGAACCTACTCCATACTCAAGTGTTAAAAGATAACTGATTGAAGCAAAGATATCTTCCTTAGTAATATGCTTAGGAATAAGATTAACAAGGTTAGCCTCGACTGTATCATAAATCTCGTCTTCATCTAAACCTTCCATTGCCTCAAGTAATTCCTTAAGTACAGGATAGTAAACGTCTTCCTTGATTCCGAGTTTCTCTGTATCAAGAGTAGGTAAGTAATGCTTAATGTCAACCATCTGGTTTGTAAGAACCTTAACTACCTTTTCCTCGGTCTCAACCATAATATATGCTGCACCGGTATTCTGAAGATTAACGGCCATTTCCTCAGTAATGAATTCGCCTGCTGAATAAATCTCACCTGTTACAGGATCAGTTACATCTTCAGCAATCTTCTGTCCAACAATACGTCTTACAAGTGCAAGCTTCTTGTTATATTTGTATCTACCAACCTTAGCAAGGTCATATCTCTTAGCATCAAAGAACATGTTGTTAAGAACTGTCTCTGCACTGTCAACTGAGAGAGGCTCACCTGGACGAAGCTTACGATAAAGCTCAAGTAAACCTGACTGATAATCGTTAGTAGTATCTTTATCTAATGTAGCGAGAATCTTTGGCTCTTCACCAAACATCTCTATAATCTGAGAATTAGTGCTTACTCCGAGAGCTCTTAAAAGCACTGTAACAGGAATCTTTCTATTTCTGTCTACACGTACATTAAAGATATCATTGGAGTCTGTCTCGTACTCGAGCCAAGCACCACGGTTAGGAATAACCTGTGATGAGTAGAGTTCCTTATTACCGAACTTCTCATGCTCTTTGGTATAGTAAATACCTGGAGATCTAACAAGCTGGCTTACGATAACTCGCTCTGCACCATTAATAATGAATGTACCTGTAACAGTCATGAGTGGTAAATCACCCATAAAAATAACCTGTTCCTTGATTTCATCTGTTTCATTATTGTAAAGTCGTACTGAAACCTCAAGAGGTGCTGCATATGTTGCATCGCGCTCTCTACACTGGTCAATATTGTACTTGATCTTGTCTTTACAAAGCTTGTAATCTACGAATTCAAGTCTCAATCTTCCATTAGAGAAATCTTCAATAGGGGAAATATCATTGAATGCCTCTTTAAGACCTTCCTTCAAAAACCAATCATATGAGCCCGTCTGGACTTCGATAAGATTTGGCATTTCAAGAACTTCTTTCTGATTGGCAAAAGTCATTCTCACGTCTTTTCCAACGTGAACCGGACGAATCCTATTCTTCTTCATGGATGTTTACACTCCTTATGTAATGATTGTGAGGGTTTAATGGACTTCCATTAATTTGATACCCAAACTGCTAATTTCACACTATGCAAACCCGATTAAATATGTTATAATCATAGAGATTGCAATGCTAGCAGTCGCAATAGTGCAAGTTTCATCTTAGCATCAAATAAATGTGATGTCAAGCACTTTCTTCTGCTAATACGGAAAAAATTTAAATAAATATTGGGAGGTTCTTATGTTTTTTGAAGAAAAGGACGACAGACTCGTTATTAGAGACGGGGAAGCCACTATGAATATTATCCCTTGGGGTAATAATGGATTTAGATTCATGATGACTAAGGAAGCTGTTATGGACAGCAATAATTGGGCATTAACAGAGGAACCAGAGAAGAAGAAGCTCTGTATTACCTACACAGAAGTAGATATGACAGAGCCTTTTTATCATACACCGGAAGAAATCGAAAAGCATAAACAGACTGGCACCAGGGTAAATATCGAAAACGGTGACCTGGTTTGCGAAATAAATCCCGAAGGCGTTATTTCTTATATGAATAAGAAGACAGGCAAATTACTCACTCGCGAATTATGGCAGAACAGAAACCGTATAGACCGTTTCTGCGTGCCTCTTAGAATAGACGCCAGAGAATTAAAGCCACATATGGGAAGCACTGATTATGAGCTTACCATGCGTTTTGAAGCATTTGATGATGAGAAAATATACGGAATGGGTCAGTATCAGGATAACTATCTGGATAAGAAGGGAACCGTTCTTGAGCTTGCTCACAGAAACAGCCAGGCCAGCGTTCCATTTATGCTTTCAAGCCGTAACTACGGATTCCTTTGGAATAATCCTGCTATTGGAACAGCAACATTTGCGAAAAACCATACTGCCTGGTATGCAAAAAGCACCAAAAAGCTTGATTACTATATTACAACAGGGGACACACCTGCAGACATCATTAAGAATTATGCAAGTGTGGTAGGAACAGCTCCTATGATTCCTGAATTTGGTATTGGTTTCTGGCAGTGCAAGCTCCGCTACCGTACTCAGGAGGAAGTATTAAATGTAGCTAGGGAATATAAGAGAAGAAATCTTCCTGTAGACGCCATCGTTATCGACTTCTTCCACTGGACACAGCAGGGTGAGTTCAAATTCGACCCACACGAGTGGCCTAATCCGGAGGCTATGATTAAGGAACTTAAGGAAATGGATATAGAGCCTGTAGTTTCTGTATGGCCAACTATAGACGAAAAATCCGAAAACTATGGGGAGATGGCTTCAAAGGGATATCTTATTAACTTTGACCGCGGACTTCCTATTAATATGACCTGGATGGGAAACACCAGATTCTATGACACCACACATCCCGGTGCAAGAAAATTCGTCTGGGAAAGATGCAAGGAAAACTACTATGATAAGGGTATCAAATGCTTCTGGTTAGATGAAGCAGAACCTGAATACGGCCCTTATGATTTTGATTTATACAGATATCACATGGGAACTGCACTCCAATGCTCTAATGTCTATCCATTATATTATGCAAAGGGCTTTTATGACGGATTAAAGAGCGTTGGCGAGAAGGAAATCTTAAACCTTGTAAGATGCGCCTGGGCTGGAAGCCAGAAATACGGCGTTCTTACCTGGTCAGGAGATATTCATTCTTCATTTGAATCCATGCGTATGCAGGTACAGGCCGGCCTAAACATGGGAATCGCAGGAATCCCTTGGTGGACTACTGATATCGGCGGTTTCTTAGGTGGAGATAATGAAGACCCTGCCTTCCACGAGCTTATGGCAAGATGGTTTGCATGGGGCGCATTTTGTCCTGTATTCAGACTTCACGGCGAGCGTTCTCCTTATTATGAGAGAGAACAGGAATACCGTGACAATATAAGACTCTTCTCATCAGCTCAGGATAATGAGGTCTGGACCTGGGGAGAAGAAATCTACGAAATCTTAAAGAAATATATGCTTATAAGAGAAGCCTTAAGGTCCTACATTAGAGACCTTATGCAGGAGTCTCATGAAACAGGCGCACCTGTAATGAGAACCATGTTCTATGAGGTACCAGAGGATGAAAACTGCTGGAATATAGACACCTCATACTTCTTTGGTTCAGACATTTTAGTAACACCTATTACAAGTTCCGATGTAACTACTGCAAAGGTTTACCTTCCAAAGGGCTACACCTGGACAGAGATAGCCACCGGCAGCACCTTCGAAGGCGGCCAGTGGGTAGAAGCAAAGGCCACCTTAGACGTTATCCCATTATTCACAAAGCAGGGTAGCGAAGCAGAGAAGATACTTAGAGAATTTTTCTAATTAGAAACTAGTTATATATCACTCATGAAGAGAAAGGAAAATATATATAATTATGGATGTAAATAAAACACTTAATTCCCTCACTCTTGAGGAAAAGGTAAAATTCCTTTCCGGCGTTGGCTTCTGGCATACAGAAGAATTAAAGGAAAAGGACATTCCTGCAATCATGGTTTCAGACGGCCCTAACGGACTGAGAAAGCAGAGCGATGCAGAGGATAATCTCGGAGTTAATGACAGCATCGAAGCTATATGCTTCCCAACAGCTTCCTGTATGGCAGCTTCATTTGACACCGAGCTTATGGAAAATATAGGTTCACTCCTCGGCGACGAGTGCCTGGCAGAAAATGTACAGGTTCTCCTAGGCCCTGGAATCAACATGAAGCGCTCCCCTATCTGCGGAAGAAACTTCGAATACTATTCCGAAGATCCATATCTTGCAGGAAAAATAGCCACAGGCTTTATAAATGGAGTGCAGAGCAAAAATGTAGGCGTAAGCCTTAAGCATTTTGCAGCTAATAATCAGGAAGCAAGACGATTTTTAATCGATGCAAGAATAGATGAAAGAGCATTTAGAGAAATATATCTTAAGGCCTTTGAAATAGCCGTAAAAGAGGCATCTCCTTGGACTCTTATGTGTTCTTACAACAGAGTAAATGGCGAGTATTCCTGCGAGAACAAAAAGCTTCTCACAGACATTTTACGCGATGAATGGGGCTTTGAGGGACTTGTTATGACAGACTGGGGTGCTATGAATGACCGTATTAAGGCCGTTCTTGCAGGCTTAGATTTGGAAATGCCATCCTCCCATGGACGCCGTGACGAGGTAGTTTTAAATGCAGTAAAAGAAGGCAAGCTTTCAGAGGAAGCTGTAGATAAATGTGTGACAAGAATTCTTAACCTTATTAATAAGGGAATCGAAGGACAGAAGCAGTACATTGAAAATGGCGGTGAAGGCTTCTACAACAAGGACGAGCATCACGAGAAATCAGCCTATGTTGCTACACAATCTGCAGTTCTTCTTAAAAATGATAATAAAACTCTTCCACTTTCAACTGAGGAAAAGATTTTATTCGTTGGAGAATTCGCCTTTGTAGCTAAGTACCAGGGCGGCGGCTCAAGCCACATTAACTGCCATAAAATCGAATCCGTAACAGATATGCTTGACGAAGAAATGTATAGCGACATTTCAAATAATACTATTCTTTGCAAGGGTTACAATATAGAAGAAAATGCCGAGAGCGATGCAGCCCTCTTAAAGGAGGCAATATCACTTGCATCAGATGTAGATAAAATCGTTGTATTTGCGGGACTATCTGATGCTATTGAGGGAGAGGGCTTTGACCGTAAATCCATAAATCTCCCTGATAATCAGAATGCATTAATAAGCGAGATGGCAAAGCTTGGAAAACCTGTAAGCGTAGTGCTTTTCAATGGTTCACCAGTTGCCATGCCTTGGGTTAACGATGTAGATTCAATCCTTGAAATGTATCTTGCAGGAGAGGCTGTAGGTCGTGCAACCTTAGACCTCTTATACGGAAAGCTTTCACCATCAGGACATTTGGCAGAAACATTTCCACTACGCATAGAGGATTCCCCTTCATACCTTAATTTCCCAGGTTCCAGAACCTATGTAAATTATAGCGAAGGCATCTTCATCGGCTACAGATATTATGATTACAAAAAGCTCCCTGTCCTCTTCCCATTTGGACACGGACTTACCTATACAACATTTGAATACTCAGATCTTAAGCTTATTCCAGCTCCTACATGTAAATGTGGCTGTAAAATGCAGGTTTCCTTCAAGCTTAAAAATACAGGAGATGTGGATGCAGCAGAGGTTCCACAGCTTTATGTAAAGAACTGCCCTGCTGATGAGCCAAGACCTATAAGAGAGCTTAGAGGCTTTAAAAAGGTATTCCTTAAGGCTGGCGAAGAAAAGGAAGTAACTATCGACATTGATAAAAAAGCATTTGCATACTACTCAGAGGAAATCGGCGACTGGTTCGTACCAGGCGGAACCTACACCATAGAGATTGGTTCCTCCTCAAGAGACATTAAGCTTTCTGCTGACACAGAGGTTAAGGAAAAGCCTATTCCATATACAGTAACAGGCCTCTCAACCGTAAATGTTATTAAGAAATATTGTAAGGACATAACACCTCTCATTGATTTCTTAAAATACAGCGGATTCAATGAGGATAACGAAGAAATAGGAAATGACGGACTTGGAGATTCTGCAGATCAGATGGCAGAAGCAATGTTTGGAGACACTCCAATCCACAGCATCATTTCATTTTCAAAGGACACCCTAACTCTTGAGGATGTACAGAATTGCATCGACGAGCTTAACAGATTGAATTCATAAAAAACAGATGAAGTGAGGTAAAATATGCATACACAAAGCTTTACATATTTAGAAGAATTTCTGAAAAAAAAGATTGAATTAGATGAAGTAAAGGGTTCAGCAATAGCCATAATCCATAAAGGCAAAGAAGTATACCGCAATGAATTTGGCATGGCCGACGTAGCAAAAAATATGGAAATGAAGCGTGATACCATATTCAGATGCTACTCCATGACAAAGCCAATAACAAATATGGCTGTTATGATATTACTTGAAAGAGGATTAATTTCATTAAGTGACCCTGTAGAAAATTACCTTCCAGGCTTTAAAGATCAGAAGGTATTAAAGGACGGTAAGCTCACACCAGTTGAAACTCCTGTAACAATCCAGAATCTCCTGGACATGGACGGTGGCGTGGTTTATCCTGACATTTACTTCGATGCAGGTCAGAAAATGCAGGACAGAATAGATGCTTACTATGATGATGCCTACTCAGGAAAGCCTCTCGACACAGTAGCATTTGCCAATATGGTTGGTGAAATGCCACTTGAATTTCATCCAACCAATGGATGGCGCTACAGCTTCAGTGCTGACGTACTCGGTGGTATTGTAGAGGTTGTAAGCGGTATGAGATATTCTGATTTCCTAAAGAAAAATATTTTCAATCCACTTGGCATGACTGATACAGATTTCTATGTACCAGAAGAAAAAATGGATAGATTTATGGAGGTTTACGAATGGACCGAGGACGGCTTAAAGCCTTGGGAATTCGATAGAATGCTCGGTCTTACCTATAGATTTTATAAACGCCCTGAATTTGAATCCGGTGGAGCCGGACTTGTTTCAACCATCGATGATTACGAGAAAATAGTCAGAACATTTTTAGGCTTTGGAACCTGTGATGGCGTTCGAATTCTTGGAAGAAAATCCATAGAATACATGAGCTGCGACCACTTAAAAAATGAAGCTCAAAGAAAAATGTTAGACTGGGAATCTCTGAGAGGATATGGCTACGGCAACCTCATGCGCCAGATGCTTGATCCTCACGGCAATGAATCCCTTGGAACTGTTGGCGAATACGGCTGGGACGGTTTCCTTGGAACATATATGTTTGTGGATCCTAAAGAAGATTTGGGAATCGTATATGTCATACAAAAATGTGGTGGAAATGGATATAGAGATGTGCAGGTTATTAGGAATATTATCTATGGGGCTTTGGACTAGTTGAATTGCAAATGCAGTTGATTTGAATTGATTTGAATTTATTGAAGAACGTGTTCGTTTGAGCACGTTCTTTTTTTGCATAAAAATGTAGTGTCAATTTTCTTCGTCGCCATATCGCTTGCAACACTTGCTCGTGCTTGTGAAGCTTGAACAACTTGCTCGTAAATTCACCGAAGGTGAATATGTACTCTGCTTCAGGCTGCGGATTTTCTACCAATTCTCCGAAGGAGAATATTTGTACTGCGCTTATTCGTCGCCATATCACTTGCAACACTTGCTCGTGATGTGTTCGCGAAAGGCTGCGGATTTTCTAGCTCCTCGCAATCGCTTATTCGTCGCCGCGTCACTTGCAAACTCGTGTAAGATAGGTGTTTGGTAAGTCGAGATTATGTTCACTCAAACAGCAAGTTAAGCGTGCGGCTCCTAGCTAGATTGCTCGTCGCTAACGAAAATGCACGCAAAGCCTTTTCGCTTCACACACATCGAGCGGCGTTGTTGGGCAAGTTAAACGTGCAGTTCCTGTAAATTCGACGTAGGCGAATTTGTGTTCAGGCGGTAACGAAAATACACGCTAAGCCATTTCGCTTCATAAGCGCATTTAATGCGCTTTATACACTTGAGCGGCGTTGTTGGACAAGCTAAGCGATGGCGACTACTAGCGTGCAACTGTGCTGACGAAAATGCACGCAAAGCCATTCGCTTAGCGCTATTACTTAGCTTTGATGTTTATCAAGCTACACGTGCGGCGAATTTTTGCAACTGTACTGGCGAAAATGTACGCAAAGATAATTATATATCTGATTTGTTTTTGGGCATAAAAAAAACATGCTCTAAAAGCATGTTTATAAGAAGAGGCGCAGGTCGGATTTGAACCGACGCATACTGGTGTTGCAGACCATTGCCTTACCACTTGGCTACTGCGCCATATATAAAAACAACACTTAACCGTATATACATTAAGTGTTCTTTTTATGATTGACCCCAACCGGATTTGAACCGGTGTTACCGCCGTGAAAGGGCGATGTCTTAACCGCTTGACCATGGGGCCATATTACAAAACTCCCCGAGTAGGGCTCGAACCTACAACCCCACGGTTAACAGCCGTGTGCTCTACCATTGAGCTATCGAGGACTATTTACACCTTGTTCCTATTTTCTCTTACGTCTCAAGGAACTAGCGGCGTATAAACTATTTAAACTATTACTCTTCTACTCTTACGATATTTAACACTACAGTGAGTCAGGGAACTCGCCGCTGTGCTCTACCATTGAGCTATCGAGGAATATCTTAAAGGCACAAAGCCTTCAAAACCGAACATATGCGCGTTTCTACGAGAGAAACACGAGTGATTGAAATTGTCTGTGCAAGCTCGCTTGCTAAAGACTATTTCATATCG
>JAILGL010000053.1 GCA_024696825.1 Lachnospiraceae bacterium | reverse complement strand
GACTTACTTCTTTACCATCAACTGTAGTAACAACCTTAGCATTCCACTTACCATAATTAACGCCTGCATTTGAAACATCAACCTTAGTAGTAAGCTTTCCAGCTGTTACGCTTGCACCACTTACAATCTTTACTGCACTTGCTTCCTTACCTTCATAAGGCCAAACCTTAATACTAACTGCACTGTAAGAAGCACTACCAGTATAGGTAAATGTTCTCTTTACAACTGAAGTATTACCTGTAACCTTTAATGTACCTTCAACAGCTGAATCTGTAGTAACTGAAGCACTCTGTGAAGGTGAAGCACTAGGACTTACACTAGGACTTGCACTTGCGCTTTCACTTGCTTCCGGACTAGCACTTGCACTTGCTGAAGGACTTGGGCTTTCGCTTTCTTCAACAATTAAGGTGTCCTCATCAACCTTGTAAGCAGCCTTTGCTTCCTTAACCCCTGTATTAGGTATACCTGAAAATACACAGGCAAGAGCAATAACTACAGCAGCAACTCGTTTCATTCCGAAGTTCTTAAACATGATCAAATTCCTTCCTTTGTTAAATCTTCTTCCTACTTAAACTTCATTCTTATGTTACTTTGATTAGTATTTATCATAGCACAAAAGGATGGTAACCCTTAAATCTGTTAACATCCTTTTTTGCATAAATATCATTCTCTACTTAATCATTCTCGTTATCGGCTAATTCAGCCTTCGCTTTTTTTGACCTAAAATACTTTGCCATGGTATAGTATCCAAATGCCACAGCAGCAAACATACCGCTTAATACAAAAATAACATTTTTCTTCATAATTAAACCTCCTGCTTAAAAACATGATACATGGCATATCTTTATGTCATCGTTACCATTATTAACACGGAACTTTAAATATGTCAATGTTTTTTATTAATTTTTAAGACATTTTAAGAATTATCACTAAAATATAGCTTATTAATATCTAAATATCAAACTATATACTATTATAGGCATCATTTAGGCTATTTATTTTAAAGCAATGTACTGAATAGATAATACTCTTCCATTCATCATTTCAAACTGAAGCTTGGTTCTATTCTTATAATACTTATACATTCCAAGCACTGGTTTCTGCTTACCATATTTTTTCTTAACATATCTTGCACGATGTCCGACTCTTACACCTTCTTTGGTGCGAACCTTATTAGTTAAAAGCTTAATACCTTCGATATACTGTCTACCCTGCTTTTTCTTAGTATAGGTAGCAATTACAAAATTCTTATAAATGTAGATTCTCTGATAACCATTAGACCCCTGAATCTTATTCTTGGTTACACTTTCATACTTACCGGCAGCCTTAAGAAGCTTTGATGCAGCACCATGCATCTTATAATTAGTACCCTTGTATCTGAAATAATATTCCTTAATGACCTTTTTCTTCTTCTTAGCCTCTACACCTGCTGCATTAGTCATAGAAAGCATAAATGCAAATACAAGCATGGTACAAATTGTCTTAAGTAATGTTTTTCTTCCTGATAAAAATCTCATTTTTTCCTCACATTCCGGCGCTTTCAACCGCCATTTTCTGCTTAGCCGACATTGCTTCTTCTTCCAATGTTTTATATTCAATAACTGATAAACCAAGGCTGTCTCTAAGTTTTTCTACAACCTCCATCTCATCATCAAAGATAATATAGTCAGCGATTACAAACTCATATAAGTCATAATACACTAACCTTTTGACTTCATTTGACTTATCCTTAAAATATGATAATGCATCCTCTAACTTAAAGCTAGCCTTAGCTTCATCAATCATTTTTAAAAAGCTATCCAAATCAACATTTTTAATGTCGCAATATTTTGAAAGTAAAGTCTTTTCTGAATCGGAAATGCTTTCACTAAAATTTCCCACATAACCAAGGAGTGCAAGAAATGCCTGTAAATCAGTCTCCGATAATTCATTAATATTCATTCTTCCCTTTATAATTCCCTTCTAACTTGATTTAACATAATGATGCAGCTATGGCACCATCTGATGCAGCTGTTGTAAGCTGTCTAAGTGTCTTGGTTCTGCAATCACCTGCCACATATACGCCGGCAGTTTTTGTAGTACAAGACTCATCAGCTATAATATACCCCTTATCGTCAAGATTTACAACATTTGCAAATAAAGAATTTTCAGGCATCTGACCTATAGCTATAAATAAGCCTTCCACCTCTAAGGTTTTTTCCTCACCTGTAATCTTATCTAAAACCTTTACTCCTGAAAGCTTTTCATCTCCTATAAGCTCGGTAACTGTGCAGTTTAGAACAAACTCAACATTATCCTTTTCCTTAAGCTTATTCACCTCACTAACGTCACCTCTAAACTCATCTCTTCGATGAATCACGTATACCTTACTACAAAAGTTTGCCAAAAATGTTGCATCCTCTAAAGCAGTATTGCCACCACCATTTACAGCCACCACCTTATTTCTAAAAAACATACCATCACAGGTTGCACAGTAGGATATACCCTTACCTATAAGCTCTTCCTCTCTGTCTATTCCAAGAGGTCTGTTCTTAGCTCCGGTAGCTAAGATCACAGAGGTCGCTTCATAACTGCCACCAGAGGTTGTAACAGCCTTTATATCACCATTATCCTCAATGCGTGTTACCTCTTCAAATAAAACCTTAGCGCCAAGCTCAGTTGCCTGCTCATAAAGAGCTGTAGCAAATTCAAAGCCTGAGACATGCTTAAGACCCGGATAGTTTTCAATATCAGGTGTATTTACAATCTGACCTCCATAGGTATTTTTTTCAAATACAGCTACAGTCTTTCCAGCTCTTAAAGCGTAGATTGCAGCGGTAAGACCGGCAGTTCCTGCACCAACTATAATAACATCATATTTCTCCATAACAATTACCTCGTAATCTTTCCGACATATTTAGTCCTAATTCCTATCGACAGTTACTAAACCAATCTTAAACCAAATCTAACCAATTACCAAACTTAACCAATTACCAAATCTAACCAATTACCAAACTTAACCAATTGCCAAATTTATCCAATAATGAGCTTCTCACATATGAAGTCATTATCTGAAACCGGCAACATGTCCACAAGCTGCTCTTCAAATAAGACTCCACAGGTAATAATAGAAGTCTCCTTATTATCCGCCAAAAACTTATCGTAAAATCCTCCCCCATAACCTAAACGCTTGCCATCCTCTGTAAATGCAAGTCCCGGCATAATCATAAAGGATTTACCACCCTTCCACCTAAGTCCTTCTATAGGCTCAGGTTCAAGTATACCATACTTAGAACAGGTCATTTTTGTATTATCACTAATGTGAAAAAACTCCATCTTTTCGCCCATTACACGGGGAAGATAGAGTTTGTATCGTCTGTCAGAGTTTAAAATAAAGTCATTAAAGGGACTTATTCCTACCTCTGAACCAAATGGATTAAAGGAAAGGATATTATCACATTCCTTAATATCCTCATCCTCTAAAGCATCTATAAGTTTTTCAATGATAGTTTTTTCCTTGAGTGCACGAAAATCCCCTTTTACACCCTCTCTTATCATCTTCATTTCTTTTCTTAAATTCTTCTTTTGAAGAAATATCTCATTCATAAGATTTCTCCTAATTACTCAAGCTCTGTGGTTTCAACTATTTTCTCTGCAACCTTCATACCGTCCACAGCTGAGCTTGTAATACCGCCTGCATATCCGGCACCCTCGCCACAAGGATAGATACCGATTATATTAGACATATAATCCTGATTTCTAATCATACGTACAGGAGAAGAGGTTCTAGCCTCAACACCGGTAAATATAACATCTTCTGCAGCAAAGCCTGATATCTTTCTGTCAAATGCAGTCATTCCCTCTATGAGAGATTCATTAACATATTCAGGAAGAATCGCTCTAAGGTTTGAAAATACGCTTTCACCCTTTGTTATGGAATTAACACTGCCAAGAGATGTACTTGTAACATTATTTAGGAAGTCTCCATAAAGCTGAACCGGAATCCTTCCTGCACCTGCTTCATAAGCAAGCTTTTCAAGTCTTCTCTGATATTCCATACCTGCAAGAGGATCATTACTACCATAATCCAAAGCATTTACGGTAACTACCAAAGCAGAATTGGCATTCTCACTATCTCGTCTGTAATAGCTCATGCCATTAACCACATTATATCCCTCTTCACTGGAAGCATTAACTACATAGCCTCCCGGACACATACAAAATGAATATACTCCACGACCTGAAGCACAGGTATGGGCAACTCTGTAATCACAAGCAGGAATGCTGGTATATATATCACCATACTGATTATAACCAATCTTATCCTGAGAATGCTGAACTCTTACACCTACTGCAAATGGCTTGGAAGTCATAACCATTCCTGCATCATAGAGATTTTGAAATGTATCTCTGGCGCTATGACCTGTTGCAAGAACTAAGGATGTACAGTCAATCTGAATCTCCTCATCATCCTGTGTAACTATAATACCTACAAGTTCATTATCCTCATTTATTATAGGCTCCTCAAATCGGGTATTAAAAAATATCTCTCCACCGAGAGCCATAATTCTCTCACGAAGGGCAAGTACCACATCCATAAGTCTGTCAGTACCTACATGAGGCTTGGATTCATATAAAATCTGAGAAGGTGCACCATAGTTTGCAAAGGTCTCAAGGATGAATCTTATACGACCCTCAGGATCCTTAATACCTGTATTAAGCTTACCATCTGAAAATGTACCTGCTCCACCCTCACCAAACTGAACATTGGTCTCAGGATCAAGCTCTCCTCCCTGCCAAAACTCTTCAACCTTCTCCTGTCTGGAGACGGCATCAGAACCTCTTTCGATAATAATAGGAGTAAGACCTGCTTCAGCAAGTCTTAAGGCCGCAAAAAGACCAGCCGGACCCATTCCTACAACTACAGGTCTGGACTTCGGCCTTCTTCCCAGTGAAATCTGTAACGCAACATCCTTCATGATACTATTTTCTTCAACAATAGACCTTTCTGGAATAACAAAGGCATCATTCTTGCCATACTGATTAACAAGCTTATGCTCACGTATAGCCTTAAATGTCAATGTATAGACAAATAAAACATTCTCTTTTCTTCTTGCATCAACAGACTTCTTCTCTATATGTAATTCATGTATTTCATCATCAGGAATCCCCATAATCTCCGATATCTGATCTCTTATACAGGACTCCTCCTCATTGGATATTACCCCTAATTTTAAATCCTCATTGGTTACTGCCTCAATTACCTTATGCGCAGGAACCCTCACCTGTGTCATTCTAATCATACCCGTTCACCTGTTTATTATTTTTTCGACCTAATAATATAATAATTTATATTGCCGAAAAAATCAATATTTATAATATTATTATTTTTCCTTTTGAATCTTTTCTACAATAGCATTTCCCGCCATATAACCAGAGGACCAGGCCCACTGTAAATTATACCCGCCACAGATGCCATCCACATCCACAAGCTCTCCTGTGACAAATAAATTTGGACAATTGTTAAGTTCTAAGGTCTCAAGATTAATCTCAGAAAGCTCTACTCCACCATGAGTAACCTGAGCCCTGTCAAAACCAAGAGTTTGTAAAACCTTTACTTCAAAGCATGTGAGAGCCTTTAAAAGATTGTTGATCTCAGCCTCTGTAACATCCTTTAATACCTTATTCTCATCAATTCCCAGATACTTAAACATGAAATATGCAAGCTTCTGATTGACAAGTCCATTTAATAGAAACTCTGTTTTTTCATCCGGATAATTGTTAAGAATATTTGAAATGTAGCTTTCTAAATAAGTCTTATCTAAATCCTTGCAAAAATCAATGTAAAGGACATATTCGTCATTATGACAAGGCTTTTCTTTACCACTCATATCACCTTCAAAATTTTCAATATGCCTGCTTACTTCAAATACAGGGATTCCGGAGATTCCATATTTAGTAAGAACCATCTCACCCTCCGCACTACAGAGACAGGTGAGCGCTCCATTTTCTGAAGCATCCATTTTATTAAGCTTAATATCCCCTCTAAACCTTACTCCATCCCAAAGCTTTAAAAGCTTCTTAGAAAGGTCTAATTCCACAGGACAAAGAGCAGGACTTAAATAACCGGACTTAACTCCAAGCTCCGATAACATCCTAAAGCCGTCCCCGGTGCTGCCATGCACAGGACTTGCAAGACCACCTGTTGCTATAACAAGATACTTAGTAAAATATGTTTCATCATCTGTATAAACAATGTATCCCTTAACCTTCCCCTTATCCTTAAACTCTATGTCAAGAACTGCGCTATCGCATTTTATCTTAATCTTTCTCTTCTTAGCCTCTCTAACAAGGGCATTAGCAACACTTGCCGCCTCCTCGCTCTTAGGATAGATATAGCCCTCTCTATTATAGGTCTCTATACCTAACCCCTTAAAAAATGCTATGGTGTCCTTATAGGAAAATCTCT
Source organism: Lachnospiraceae bacterium (assembly GCA_024696825.1). GTDB lineage: Bacteria > Bacillota > Clostridia > Lachnospirales > Lachnospiraceae > JAEEJA01. Next base: position 15,700 of record JAILGL010000053.1, on the reverse strand, counting down.
CAAGGGCATATTTAACAATATTCTCAGCATTTTTATTAAATGCAGCTTCACTCATATTCTCATTGGTGAAATTGCATTTGCCGTTTCCCGTCGCGTAGAGCTTTTTTAAGGGCTTTTTATTCTTTTCAAGGACAATAACCTCTTTTCCTGCTTCAGCCGCTTTAAAAGCCGCCATAAAGCCTGAGGGGCCGCCTCCTATAATAATACAACCACAACTTCTCACTATAAATACCTCTCACAATAATACTTCTCGTAAAAAAAGCGCCGTGAGTTTACACAAACGACGCTTTTGGAATTCAATATAAATATTTAATTATTATGGTCTACCAACCTTGATAGGTGAACGATATGTACAACTTGAAATCTTGATACCGTCACGTGCGTTGCTGGCATGAATTACCTGACCACCACCGATGTACATAGCAACGTGGCTTACTGATCCACCTGAACCATAGAAGAATAAGTCTCCTGGTCTAGCCTGGCTAATTGATACAGTCTTTGTACATGCAGCCTGTGATGATGATGAGTGTGGAAGACTTCTTCCATACTTAGCCCAGATACTCATAGTAAATCCAGAACAGTCACAACCATGTGTAAGGCTTGTTCCACCCCAAACATATGGGTTACCAAGGAACTGCATAGCATAGCTTACAATTGACTTGTTAGCTGATGATGAAGTATGTCCTGCAGAACTGCTTGAAGAACTGCTTGATGAACTACTTGAGCTATGTGAACTTCTGCTTGAGCTTGAACTGCTTGAGCTTGAACTGCTTGAGCTTGATGAGTAACTACGTCTTGAACTTGATGAGCTACTTGAGCTTGAGCTTGATGAAGAATTACTTGAAGTAGATACATGAACCTTCTTCTTTTTCTTCTTCTGAATCTTAACAGCCTTATCAACCTTATATGCTACAGATACATAATCCTTACTTACGAATGCAAGCTCGTCATCAATTGAAATACACATCCAATTCTCTGCATCCTTGTACATTGCCTTCTTATTAACACCCTTAAGCTCTGACTTCTTAACATGTCTGCTTATGAACTTGTCAAGCCAACTTGAACTAATGTGTCTCTTAGCAATACTATAATCATCTTCATTAGAAATTAAATCATAAATCTTAGAATCAGTACTTGGTAAGAATCTAACATTAAGTGTCTGAGTCTTAACATCTATACGAAGATTAGCAACTTCCTTAGCACGCTCAAGTGCAGCGTCACCAGTGTAAAGATACTCTGACTTAACATATCCTGTAACCTTACCTGACTTAATATGTGACCAACCCTTCTTCTGGCTTAAAATCTTACAACCAGAATTCTTAGTCATCTTACCAACAATCTTAGCGATCTCATTTGGCTTCTTTCTTACATTAAGATATGAATTAACCTTAGCCATACCAAGCTTACTCTTGTTGATGTTAAGCTTGATGCTTCTAAGCTTTTCCTTCTCTTCTTTCTCTTTTGCTTCTTTTTCTTCCTTAGCCTTCTCTTCAGCCTCAGCCTTAGCTTCCTCTTTTGCCTTCTTTTCTTCCTCAGCCTTAGCTTCCTCTGTAGTCTTAGCATCTTCTGTTTCAGAATCTTCTGTAGTAACAGCTTCCATAGTTACTACCTTAGCTTCCTCAGCTTCGTAATTATCTGAAAACTTATCGAGTGATACAGAAATACCTGCAAGTGCTTTTTCGGTGGCAACTGATACTGGTTCTGCGCTGGCGCCTGCGCCTGCAACTAAGACACTAACTGCTGCAACTTTACAAAGTAATGCAATGTTTTTCTTATTCATCTTAGAATACCTTCTTTCTTCAAAAAATTATATCAAAAAATTTAAAAGTTTTTACAAATTTGTTACAAAAAGAATTGTATCAGAAAAATATTTATATGTCAACCCCCTGTCAAATTCTCTGTAAGTACTGTATTTTGGGGTTTTCTGGCATTTTCACAAAAAATTAACAATTTATTTTTTTGCCAAATTTGTTAAATTTTCATGCTTTTTTCAACCAATTTCCAATGAAAAAGCGCGATTTTTCTTGAAAAATTCAGTTAACATTTTTGTAACATTTTCAATTCATGAGTATTCTACTACACTTCTATTTCAAATTCAACCTTTATTTAAAACAAATTTTAATCTTTATTATAACTTTATAATCATTCCTTATATAAAATCTTCATATAAGAACTTTATTTAATATTTTATTAGAAAAATATTAATCACAAAAAAGAAACCCTCTCTCCATCAGGAGAAAGGGTTCCTTATTATGATCCTTCTTTATATAAGAAGGTTTATATTCTTTTATAAGAGTTAGAAAAATTTAATTTTTTGACTTAAGCTTCTTTATATAAGAAGAAACTTAATCTAATTAAACTTCCTCTTCAGCTCTTCTCTTCAAGTTCTCAAACTTCTCTGCTGCATCCTTAGCTGCCTTATCGAATAACTTCTCAGCACGCTCTGGATTAGTTCTTGAAAGTCTGTTATAACGAACCTCTGAAGCGATGAACTCCTTATAATCTGCTGTAGGAGCCTTAGAATCAAGCTTAAATGGATTCTTTCCTTCCTCCTTAAGAGTTGGATTGAATCTGAAGAGATTCCAATATCCTGCATTAACTGCTGCTTTTTCTTCATTCATGGCATTCTTCATACCGCCCTTGATACCATGGTTAATACATGGTGCATAAGCGATTACAAGTGATGGACCTGGATAATTCTCAGCCTCTACAAGAGCATCGATACACTGCTTCATGTTAGCACCCATAGCAATCTGTGCTACGTAAATGTAACCATAGCTCATAGCGATACCTGCAAGGTCTTTCTTCTTAATATCCTTACCGCCTGCAGCGAACTGTGCGATAGCACCGGTTGGTGTAGACTTAGAAGCCTGTCCACCTGTATTAGAATAAACCTCTGTATCAAATACTAAGACATTAACATCCTTACCCTGAGCGAGTACGTGATCAAGTCCGCCGTATCCAATATCATAAGCCCATCCGTCACCACCGAAGATCCACTGTGACTTCTTTGAAAGGAAATCAGCATTCTTAAGAATGTAATCCTTATCCTCTCCGTCTGGAGCACTTGCAAGTGCTTCAAGGAGACAATCTGTAGCAGGAGCATTCTTTGTACTGTTATCCTTAGTCTCCATAAATTTATCTATAGCCTCTTTAAGAGTACCTGTTGCAGATTCAGCAACCTTCTCTACACGATCAATTACGTGTGAACGAAGTGCAACCTGTCCGATTTCCATACCGTAACCATACTGTGCGTTATCCTCGAAGAGTGAGTTAGCCCAAGCTGGACCCTTACCTTCTTTATTAACTGTATATGGTGAAGCTGGTGAAGAACCACCCCAGATTGATGAACAACCTGTTGCATTTGCGATATAAGCTCTGTCACCGAAAAGCTGAGTCATAAGCTTAGCATATGGAGTCTCTCCACAACCTGCACAAGCGCCTGAGAACTCAAGAAGTGGCTGCTTAAACTGGCTACCCTTAATTCCTGTCTCTGGGAACTTAGCAAATACTTCTTCCGGAGTATCTAAGCAAACACCTGCATCAAATGAAGCCTGCTTATCAAGCTGACTCTCAAGTGGCTGCATAGTAAGTGCCTTCTCGCCCTTCTTACCAGGACATGTGTTAGCACAAGAACCACAACCTGTACAGTCAAGAACTGAAACAGTCATAGCGAACTTAACACCAGGAACACCCATCATATCAAGTGTTGCACCTGGGAAGCTGTCTGCCTGATCTGCTGGTATAGCAACTGGTCTAATAGCTGCATGTGGACAAACAAGTGAACAGAAGTTACACTGAATACAATTCTCTGGATTCCAACTTGGAACGTCAACTGCAACTCCACGCTTCTCATATGCTGCTGAACCCATAGGAAGAGTTCCGTCTACATAATCATTGAAAGCTGATACAGGAAGGTCATTACCTGTCTGTGAGTTGATAGCTGCCTGAATAGTATTAACATACTTCACAAGGTCTGCTCTCTTACCTTCAGCCTGAACTGTAAGATCCTCATCTGTAGCATCCTTCCAGCTCTCTGGAACTTCTACCTTCTTGTACTCCTTAGCACCAGCGTCGATAGCCTTCCAGTTCATTTCTACTATATCATGACCCTTCTTCTCATATGAAGCCTGAGCCTTTTCCTTCATATACTTAATAGCGTCTTCCTCAGGAATAATCTGAGCGATTGAGAAGAATGCTGACTGAAGGATTGTATTAATACGTCCACCAAGTCCGATTTCCTTACCAATCTTAAATCCGTCTATTGTATAGAAGTTAATCTTATGCTCATAGATATAACGCTTAACCTGTCCAGGAAGCTGCTTATCAAGCTCGTCCATATCCCAGTTAGTATTAAGAAGGAATGAACCGCCATCCTTAAGATCCTGAACCATGTTATACTTTCTAACGTAAGCAGGCATGTGACATGCTACGAAGTCAGCCTTATTAATAAGGTATGTAGCCTTAATTGGGTTCTTACCAAATCTTAAGTGAGAAATGGTAACACCACCGGACTTCTTAGAGTCATAATCGAAATATGCCTGTGCATACATGTCAGTATGATCACCGATAATCTTGATAGAGTTCTTGTTAGCACCAACAGTACCGTCAGCTCCAAGACCCCAGAACTTACAACTCTTAGTTCCCTCTGCTGATACATCAGGTACATCAGGACGCTCAAGTGAAAGGTCTGTTACATCATCTGTAATACCAAGAGTAAATCTTGTCTTTTCTGTATTATGATATGTAGCTACGATATCAGCAGGAATAGTATCCTTTGAACCTAATCCATAACGACCAAGTACAACAGGAACTGCTGCGAACTTAGAATCCTTAAGAGCAGCTACAACATCAAGATAGAGAGGCTCACCATATGAACCTGGCTCCTTTGTTCTGTCAAGAACAGAAATCTTCTTAACGCTGTCTGGCATAGCAGCAACAAGTCTGTCACCAGCGAATGGTCTTAAGAGTCTTACCTTTACAAGACCAACCTTCTCTCCGTTAGCATTAAGATAATCTATGGTTTCTTCGATAGTTTCATTAACTGAACCCATGGCAACTATTACATGCTCAGCATCTGGAGCACCATAATAATTGAAAAGTTTATAATCTGTACCAATCTTGGCATTAACCTTATCCATGTAGCTCTCTACGATGCCTGGAACTGCATCATAGTACTTGTTACAAGCTTCTCTAGCCTGGAAAAATACATCAGGGTTCTGAGCTGTACCTCTTTCAACAGGATGGTTAGGGTTAAGTGCACGCTTCTTAAATGCATCAACTGCATCCATGTTGCACATATCCTTAAGATCTTCGTAATCCCAAGTTTCAATCTTCTGAATCTCGTGAGATGTTCTAAATCCATCAAAGAAGTGTAAGAATGGAACTCTTCCTTCGATAGCAGCAAGATGTGCTACTGCACCGAGATCCATAACTTCCTGTACACTACTTGAACAAAGCATTGCGAAACCTGTCTGACGACATGCATATATATCTGAATGATCTCCAAATATTGAAAGTGCATGACTTGCGAGTGCACGAGCAGTTACATGAATTACTCCTGGAAGAAGTTCTCCCGCAATCTTGTACATATTAGGGATCATAAGGAGAAGACCCTGTGACGCCGTATATGTGGTAGTAAGTGCACCTGCCTGGAGTGAACCATGAACAGCACCTGAAGCACCGCCCTCAGATTCCATCTCTGAAAGTTGAACTGTATTACCAAATATGTTCTTTTTACCAGCTGTTGCCCACTGATCAGTATAATCAGCCATTGGTGATGACGGTGTAATAGGATAAATAGCAGCTACTTCTGTAAACGCGTATGACACGTGTGCTGCAGCCTGGTTACCGTCCATTGTTTGCATTTTTCTAGCCATTTTTAAATTAGACCTCCTTTAAAATATATATTTAACATTTTAACACCTTAAATCATTTGTGTAAAGAAAAAAAGCATCTGAAAAAGATGCTTTTTTTGGTATGTTTTCATTAAAAATATATTCATATGTTCAATTTAAATTTAACTAAAATTCATTATAAACTCACGCTAAATTTAATAAAATTCACTTAAATTAAAGTTTCTCAGCCATTGAGTAGATTAACTCCTTAGAAGCATCCCATCCAAGACAAGGGTCAGTAATACTCTTTCCATATACACGGTCATGAATTCCCTGACTTCCCTCTTCGATGTAGCTTTCAATCATAACACCCTTAACAAAATTCTTAATGTCATTATTAACAGTTCTGCTATGTAAAATCTCAGACACAATTCTAGGCTGTTCCTCAAAATGCTTGTCTGAATTGCTATGATTACAGTCTATAATGCAGGCTGGATTAATAAGTCCCTGCTCATTATACATTTCAAGAAGAAGCTTGATGTCTTCATAATGATAGTTAGGCTGAGCCTGATTATGCTTGTTATTAGCACCTCTTAAAATACAGTGTGCAAGAGGGTTTCCATCAGTTTTAACCTCCCACTTTCTGTACATAAATGTATGTCCGCCCTGAGCTGCAACGCAGGAATTAAGCATAACACTGAAGGTTCCGCTGGTAGGATTCTTCATACCTACAGGGATATCAAGTCCACTTGAAACAAGTCTGTGCTGCTGATTCTCAACTGATCTTGCACCGATTGCCACATATGAAAGAATATCAGAAACATATGGCCAGTTCTCAGGATAAAGCATCTCGTCAGCGGCAAAAAGATGAGTCTCTTCAATGGATCTAAGATGCATTTTTCTCATAGCTATAAGACCAGCCTTAAGATCAGGCTTCTTCTCAGGATCAGGCTGACTTACAATTCCCTTATATCCCTTACCTGTGGTTCTTGGCTTGTTAGTGTAGATTCTAGGAATAATAATAATCTTATCCTTAACCTCTTCCTGAACCTTCACAAGTCTGTTCATATAATCAATAACTGCATCCTCATTATCAGCTGAACAAGGTCCGATAATGCATAAAAACTTATCAGAAGCTCCGGTAAATACGTCTGCAATCTCCTTGTCTCTTTCTACTTTAAGTGCCTGTAACTCGGGTGCTAAAGGGTACTCTGCCTTGAGTCCTTCCGGAGACATAATCTCCTTAATGTAAGTAGTTCCCATTTTTTGTTTTTCCTTCCTAATTTAAAAAATAAATATAAATCAAATGTATATCTAGCCATTAACCACTAATTTATACATTACGTAGGCCACAAGTATAATGATTACAAGGATAATATACTTCAAACCTATAGCATTTCGTTTTTTCTTTTCTTCATTATTATTATCATTATCATTCATAATACATGTGCTCCTTTCTACGACAAATCTAATTATACAGTAAACAATGCATTTTTCAAGAAATATTTTATAAAGTTTTAATAATTTCAAAATAAAACATTTATCACTCTACATTGTAATGCTCATCTAATCTGTTTTCAGTGTCATAAAGATAATTATAAACCACCATGCTATACTCCTTAACCCTCTCTTTATCAGGGATTTTGGTATCATACCATGGATGAATCGCTCCATTTTTATCTATATAACCGGTGGTACTTACACTTGGAAGCTGCTCTTTTGTATCCAGCAGGAATCTGTCCAAATCACTCATTTTTAAACCGGCCTTATCCATAAGAATACTGGAAATGTAATTAATAGAGGTGGTTCCCACATCATTATAGCCTATATCATAATTACCCCAGATTACAAATGGTACCTTATGTAAATCCATACTTTGTAAAATAGTATAGTTTTCCGGAATATTTCCCGAAGCCTTCTTATAAAAAGAATCATTTAAATGTGGCTGGTGGTCTCCAAACATCACTATAAGTGTGGGTTCCTCCTGCTCCTTAAAATAATCTATAAGCTCCTTAAAGGCTTTGTCAGACTCTCTTATTAAGGAAAGATACTGCTCTGCCTCATCCTCACCCTCCATATTTTTAAGCTTTACGGGATCATCAAAAACATAATCTATGGTATAAGGATTGTGATTTTGCATGGTTACATTGAATACACAAAGCTTCTCATCCTTATCCTTCTTTTCATAGAGCTCCTCTATTTTCTCATAGCAGGCTCTGTCACTAACATACTTATCTCTCACAAGCTCTGCATCCTCGAAGGAATGAATGTCATAAAACTTATCAAATCCAAGAAGAGGATAGACTCTTTCCCTATTGTAGCCTGAACTCTTATAGGGATGAATAGCTACAACCTCATTGTACTCTTCATTTTCCTTAATTCTTGTTACAAAATTAGGTATGTAATCCTTTATATATTGAAGATAAGGATTACCGGAAATGTAATGGCCACTCATACCTGAGAGAAACTCAAACTCCGAGATAGAGGTATAACCCCCATAAACAGAGGATTCCACATAGCCCTTTATGGCATTATCTTCTATAGATTCATAGGTAGTGTTGTATTTCTTATCGGTTTTGACATTTCCAAGAACCTTTAAATCCGAAAAGGATTCATTCATAACCACTATAATATTAGGGGCTTCACCACTACTTGCACTTAAGGCATTAGCATTTTTCTCCCCATTTTCATCCTCTTTATATCTGTCAAGAATCTCATCAACCTTCTTTACGCTATAGCCCATGGGCTTCTCAACCTTATCGGTACTTGCATTGGTAACTGCATATAAAATATAACCGTAGTTTTTCATACCAATGCTGTGATCCCAGGTAAGAGAACTAACATTTTTAAAGAAGCTTTTATTAGTGGATGCATAGCGCACAAAACCTGCGATGGAGGCGATACCAAGCACCATAAGCACCAGCACATAAGGATGATAATATTTATGCTTCCAGGAAGGATAAATCCAGGTAATAACCAGACATAAAATTATAACCATAAGGCCACCAAAGAAATACGAATCCACCGAATAACTGTAGGCGCCTGCTACATTTTTCGCTGTTTTAACCGCCATAAAATCCATTACCACAAGACCATATCCTCTGAATTCAAAAAGGAAATAGTTTATAAGCCCCCAGACTAGGAAAATCACCTCAGATATTATAAGGGTTGGCTTTAAGTAATGAATCAGACAAAAAAGCCCCACATTTAAAATAGCTATAAAAATAATATTTTTAAATGCAATTGGAAGCTCTATACCCATTAAATCAGCTGATGAAAAAAGCTCTATGGACACATATTCCAAGCAGGTTACAAGTATAAAAAGAATAAACGGCAAAATGAATTTTAGGACATTCAAAAGAATTACCGTTATTCTATTAGGGGTATTCTCCACCGTATCCTCTACCCCTAAAGCATTTTCATTCTCGTTGTAATTCTCTTTCTCATTAATATCTTTACTCATTTTACCGTTTACCTTATTGTTTCTTATATTAATATTTTTATATTTCTTATTTAAGCCAAATGTATCTTACAGCTTAGCCTGTATTGTTATTATATACATTTAGCAGTCAATAATCAATTATCAATATCCTCCAAAGAAATCATAGAAATCTCCGAAGCCGTCTCCACTGTCGCCTCCGTTGCCTTCATCACCATAACCGCCGTTATTACCGCCGTTACCGCTGTTACCGCTGTTACCATCATTACCGTTATTTCCGCTATTTCCATTATTACCGGAATTACCGTTACTATTTGAGCCATCGCTTTCCTCAAGACTGCTTATGGCCTCTTTTCCTGCAAGCTTAACAGTTACAGTCTTCTTCTTGTACTCACCGTCATCAAGTCTCTTTATAACCACCTGAAGCTTGGTACCCTTCTTGTATCTGTTAACCTTATTTTTAAGTCTTTCCATAGTCTTAATGGACTCGCCATCAATCTTAGTAATTATATCACCCTTAACGATACCAGCCTTATCAGCAGGACCACCCTTAGCAATAGTATAAACATATACACCTGTTGGCATATTGTAGAAGCTCTTCATGCTCTCTGTAACTGTTCTTCCGCTAATACCTATATAGCCCTTTTCATCCTCAGATAAGCTGTTACCTGCGATGATTTCCTCAAATATAGGCTTAGCATCAGAAATTGGAATAGCATAGCCAACGCCCTCTACAGAAGAGCTTGCAATCTTAGCAGATGCGATACCGATAACCTCACCCTTCATATTGAGAAGTGGACCACCACTGTTACCAGGGTTAATAGCTGCATCCGTCTGAATAACATTTATCTGAGTAGTAGCTTCACCTGTCTGCTCATCAGTCTCTGTAATCTCTCTATCCTTGGCACTAATATAACCAACAGTTACTGACTGACCATAGCCAAGGGCATTTCCTATAACTACTGCCTGCTCACCAACCTTAGTCTTATCAGAATCACCAAGAGCTGCGATATCGATTTTCTCAAGAGTTGATTTCTTTAACTTAGAAATCTTAACACCTATAACTGCAAGATCGTTAGAAGCCTCAGTATCCTTAACTGTAGCCTCTCCCATTTCAGAATCATTGAATTTGACTGAAATAGTCTTGGCTCCGGTTACCACGTGATTATTAGTGGCGATATAAAGCTCGTCATCGCTCTTACCAATTATAAAACCAGTACCTGCACTAACTGTATCCTCGCCCTTGTAATACTCACCAAAAATACTATAATAGCTCTGACCCTCAGAGGTACATGCAATAGTTACAATAAATGGCATACATTTATCAACTATCTTTGAAACATCTGTCTCAGAGGTTGCACTACTCTTCTCATCAGAATCATCTGAATCTTCCTTAATGTCTGAACCTATAACCACATTACTGTTTTTATTAGAAGTAACACCCTTAGTTTTATTAAGATAATAGTTCACACCAGAGAAAACCACAGAAGCAACTAAGCCAAATACTATGGCAAGAGCTATAGTAAGAGCAACCTTAGAGCCTGTACTTGAACTCTTCTTTGAAGATTTATTATCTCCCTCATTTCTATTATCATTTCTATTAGGAATGTTATTACCATTATTGTTATTACTATAGTTATAAGTGTTGCGGTTGTAATTACCCTGATTATAACCATTCTGATTACTACCCTGATTACTTCCCTGATTATAACCATTATTATAGGAGCCCTGACTACCCTGGCTTCCATAGCCATTAGAACTTCCCTGATTATAGCCTGTATTGTAGGAGCCCTGGCTACCGTAACCATTTGTACTATCCTGACCACTCTGGCTACCATAACCACCTGAGTTATCTTGGCTGCCCTGGCTTCCGTAACCGCTTGTACTATCCTGGCTACTCTGGTTACTCTTACCATACTCGCCTGAATCAGAGCCTAATCTGTCATTCTGATTAAAGCTATAAGAGCCCTCCGGATTAGTTGCACTCTCACCACTATTCTCATTATTATAATTTTCACTAAATACGTTTCCATACTCGCTAGTATATCTGTTTTCGTTATTTTCTTCCATTATTAACCTCCATTCCAGACATTAGTATGTAAAATACCAGTCTTAGCAAGTTTATTTGAAAATAATAACAATCAAATGTGTAAAAGATGTGAAATCCTATATATTTTATTTTTCTTGCTAAAATAGTAAATAACCACTATAATATTCTAAAAATTAGTTATTTGCTAATTTAAGTAAGATATTAAACCATGAACTAAAAACGCTTTATTGTAAATGTTTATCAAATAAGTTCGGAGGGATTTTTCGTGTTAAGAGAAAACCAAAAACTATTAAATATACTGAGAATACTTATAGACTCGGCTTTACTTGTATTTTCATTTGTACTTGCCTATAAGCTTAGATTTGATAAGGAATGGAGTCCTCTTCTTATTCATCATATAATAAGACCTCCAGTATTCCATTTTGGTGATAAGAAAACATATATGGATATGCTTCTCTACATCACCCCGCTTTACATAATTATCTATTATATGTGCGGATTATATAATCCACAGCGTACCAACAGCAGGACATATGAGCTTTGGGTTCTTATAAAAGCTAACTTCTTCGGAATAATTTACTGTATAGCTGCCCTCTATATGCTCAAAAAACCTGATTACGCCAGAATTTTCCTCGGATTATTCGTAGCATTAAATATTACTACCTGCTTTTTATACAGACTTATTCTTGCGCGTATATTAAGAAAGCTAAGACATTCAGGAAAGAATTTAAAGCACCTTCTGCTGGTAGGATACAGCCGAAGTGCCATTGATTATATAGACAGAGTAAGAAGCCATCCAGAATGGGGCTATTATATACATGGTATACTTGACGATTCAAAGCCAACCTCTACCGTGTATAGAAATGTACCTGTAATCGGCCGTATTAGCCTTTTACCAAAGCTTCTTGCCACTAACAAATACGACGAAATCTGTATAACTATCGGAATCGACGAATTTGGAAAGCTTGAAAAAATCATAGACATGTGCGAAAAATCAGGTATTTACACCAAGTTCATCCCTGATTACAACCACATAATTCCTAATAAACCTATGACAGAGGATTTGGACGGAATACCGGTTATTCATATTAGACATGTCCCACTCAAGTCCTCATTTAACAATTCTTTAAAGAGAATATTTGATTTCTTTGCAAGTCTTTTTGGACTTATTATACTTGCTCTTCCAATGGCAATAATTATGGTAATCATAAAGGTGACTTCACCTGGTCCGATATTCTTTGCACAGGAGCGAATAGGACTTAACAATAAAGCATTTAAAATGTACAAATTCCGTTCCATGAGGGTGCAGGATGACAAGGAAGAAAAGAAGGCCTGGACCACCAAGGACGATCCACGAGTAACTAAGATTGGTCATTTTATGAGACGTACTAATATAGACGAGCTCCCACAGCTATTTAACGTACTTATAGGAAATATGAGTCTTGTGGGCCCACGTCCTGAAAGACCATTCTACGTTGAGAAATTTAAGGAAGAAATCCCAAGATACATGGTTAAGCATCAGGTAAGACCAGGTATGACAGGATGGGCTCAGGTAAATGGATACAGAGGTGATACCTCTATAAAAAAGCGTATCCAATGCGATTTATACTATGTTGAAAACTGGACCGTCGGCCTTGATATTAAGATTCTTTTCCTTACATTTTTTGGAAAGAAAGTGAACGAGAATGCATACTAAATTCCATACTAAAAATGAAACAAATGATAATTTAAGCTTTAAAAATAAAATAGTAAATTCAATGATGCTGCACATACTATTAATAGTAGCCATAGGTGCAGCATTCATTTTAATTATATTATATGCAAATACATTTTTCGTAGGTAAACACTATGGCCACAGGCCATCTATCTTCAGTTTCGTGTTTAATCCTGTAGAATCCTATACCAAGTTTAATTCGAAAGAATATAATTCTATCTACAATCTCACTAAAGATGATCCAAATGCTTTAAGAGACAAAAATAATTGTGACAGATATCAGGAAAAGCTTGGCAAAAAACATTCATTCCTCCTGTATATCGAAAATGCAGAGGTAATATATGTAGGCGACAAAAAGCATTATGACAGATCAAACTTTATCTCAGTAACCTATTCTGAAAGCACAAAAAATAATCGAGTGGTATTAAACAATAATAACGATACCATGATGCGATATATGTTTTTTGAACTTTCAAGCGGTAAGGCTGCTCAGGTATATATAGTAACCGACTTAAAACAATACATTTTCTCCAGATCTATTACTCTATTTTCTATATTTATAATAGTCTTTTTACTTGCGATAATTATAGGAATATATCAGATAAGAAATATTAATAAAAATATCGTAACCCCTTTAAATAAGCTAATGATAGCCACAAAGAATATCGAGCAGGGTGATTTAAACATTCCTATAGAGCTTGAATATAAGGGTGAAATCGGTGAGCTGTGCGACAGCTTTGAACGAATGCGATTTAAGCTCGAAGCCAGTACAAACCAAAGACTGGAAAATGAAGAGCAAACCAGAACCGTAATATCCAATATTGCACATGATTTAAAAACACCTCTAACCTCTATAAAAGGATATACAGAGGGACTTATCGATGGTATATGTCAGACAGATGCACAAAAGGAAAAGTATCTTAAAACCATTTATTCCAAATCAAATGATATGTCCTACCTAATAGATGAGCTCTCCTACTATTCACTTATGGAGAACAACGAACTCCGCTACAGCTTTGAGTTTACGGAGGTCAATCCATTTTTCCTCTCCATAATTGAGGAGTTTAAAACCGCTGAGCTCTATACGGATTTGAAGATTAATTTCAATTCAGAAATTGAGGATGAAAAATACATTTACGTAGATAAACATACACTTAAGCGAGCAATTACCAATATCGCTGAAAACAGCATAAAATATAACGATAAGGATATGTGTATCATCGACGTTAATTTATTTGAAATAAAAACAGACAACTATAAGCTTGTAAGGGTATCCATAACAGATAACGGACCGGGGGTAAGTGTGAACAATCTAAACAAGCTGTTTCAGAGGTTTTTTAGAGCCGATGCTTCCAGAAATACTTCCAAAAAAGGTACCGGCCTTGGACTCTCCATCGCAGCCAGAATAGTAAAGGCTCACAAGGGACATATCTATGCCAAATGCGATGAAAACGAAGGTTTAACCATAAACTTTACCTTAAGACTATATGATGATACTAATGAAACTGTACCATCCGGCCTTAATAATTAGACATTTTGTCAAAAATATGGTATACTCTTTTCTAATAAAACAACTATCTGTTCAGAAAGGAATATCATGGCAAAAATACTGATAATAGAGGACGAAATAACTATTGCTGAATTAGAGAAGGATTATCTTGAGAATAATCAGTTCCTTGTAGATATTTGTTATAATGGCGAGGACGGATTGAATTCAGCAAAGACAGACAATTACGATTTGGTAATACTCGATCTTATGTTACCTGATATGGACGGAATCGAGGTACTGAAGGAATTAAGGAAGGACAACAATGTTCCGATACTCGTAGTGTCTGCAAAAAATACCGACGCAAGTAAAATTAAGGCTCTTACACTGGAGGCAGATGATTATATTACCAAGCCTTTCAGTCCCGGTGAGCTGGTAGCAAGAGTCAGAGCACATATCTCCCGTTACAAAAAGCTTACTAACACCAATCAGTTTAACAACGAAGTAGTAACTGTTAACAATTTAAAAATTGATAAAAGTGCTAAGCGCATATGGGTAAATGGCAAGGAAAAGTCATTTTCATCTAAGGAATATGACCTGCTGCTCTTCTTCGTAGAGCATCCAAACAGAGTATTCAAGAAGGAAGAGCTCTATAACACCATATGGAAAATGAAATCCGTAGGTGATATAGCAACAGTAACAGTTCATATTAAGAAAATACGAGAGAAAATCGAAGAAGACTCTTCAAATCCAAAATATATAGAGAATATTTGGGGCGTTGGATATAGATTTAACGCATAATTTATTTCGTTTTTATAAAATGTATACACAAATACAATTTCAATATTGAATGGTATAAACGTTTAAAATACAGGTATGAAACAGATTTCGTAAATATGAACAAATTATGAACGAATTCTTCGAAAATGTTTACATATTATTTACAACTAAAACATTTTCAGTTCATATTTCCCTATTATAATACATAGTATCAAGTGAGTAACATTGCATTTGATGAATTTAGAATTTTTTTCATACCTTCTCCTTTTAAGAGCTGCTACGTGAGGCAGCTCTTATATTTTTGTTTTAAATTCAGCCTGGTATTACTTATCCGATACTACCAGGGCTTAGTATAATATAGATTTATATAGCGATAAAAATGCCACCGGTTTAT
>JAILGL010000045.1 GCA_024696825.1 Lachnospiraceae bacterium | reverse complement strand
GTCACGGCGTATTGCGGTGACCGCTACTACTGGGTTGTTACCAAGACCTGTGTAAGCAGAGCAATTTCCAAAGAGGTGTTTGCTAAGGCGGGGCTTGTAAGCTGTCTTGACTAT
The DNA here is from genome assembly GCA_024696825.1 of Lachnospiraceae bacterium. Classification (GTDB taxonomy): domain Bacteria; phylum Bacillota; class Clostridia; order Lachnospirales; family Lachnospiraceae; genus JAEEJA01. Next base: position 6,938 of record JAILGL010000045.1, on the reverse strand, counting down.
TACAATGAGCGTCACGCTTTGAAGTTATGTTGAACCGCCGTATGCCGAACGGCATGTACGGTGGTGTGAGAGGGGAGAGAAAATCTCCCCTACTCGATTGGGAGAATTTGTATATTGTGCCTCTGAATTATAAAAACAACTTTTATCTTTATACCTGTTATGGTATAATATTTTACATAATTATCGTGAAAATAATATCTTTGAAGAGTTTCGAAAAAGGGATAATACTATATTTTTTATAATAAAAATCTGGTGTTTTTTCTCTTTATGACAACATAATAAGGAACTTTTTTAGTTAAACCAAATAACAGTAATGGAGGATTACTATATGTTTAGAACTATTATTAGTGAATGGGAACATACTAAATCCGAGCTTAGTCAGAACGTTAATGATAAAGTTGGTGCTTCCTTGGAGCGTGAATTATTTGATGAAGGTAAAAACCAATTAGAACGGATTGAGGGACAATATTTAGAAGCAGAAGACCAAAAAAATGAAATTAAATCTTTATTAGCTGAGTTAAGGGGTATAGTATGATGGAATATAGTCAGGTTATTGAGAGAATTAAAGAAAGTCTTATAGAACTCGAGAGCGAGAAACTTAAAATTAGAAATATGCAAGCTACTGATTTGAAAGCGTCTATGACTCCTGAAAAGTGGAGTGCATGGGTTGATAAGATTAGTGAATTTGATATTATCAGAAATAAAAAGATACCAAGTGGTAACCATTGGGATGACGAGAAGTTTTCTGAAATGTGTCGTCATATAACTAGTGCTAATCATATCAGTTCAAATGCTAAGCAGTTTTATGAAAGTCTAAAAAAGATAGGGCCATGCATATTTACAAAAAAATCTCAGAATGATTTATTAAAAAAATTTCAGAAAAAATCTGATAAAATTAATAATAATTATCAAACTTTTTATAATGGTATGCCGGCTGATGTGTATGGCATATCTGATTCATTTCGCCTAATCAAAGACTCCAGTGGAATGAGATATGCATATTTGCCTGATCTTGAGGCGTGGAACAAAATCGAGAGCAGCTTAAAGTCAGGTGAATTTAATAATAGTATTTATGAAAAAGATTTGAATAATTTACATTTTTCTAAAATGTACTTACCTAAGAATAATAGTTTATTTTGCTGGTATTTTATTTCTCCTGGTGTCAAATACGAGGCCAAACATCCGGCGGAGTACTATGATAATTTAATATCAGAAGCAAATGATAAGATGATGAAAAAACTCTCTGAGAGTATTGAGTATATTAATGATTACTATATTAATCTCAGAAAAGAATATCCATTACTCGAAGATTATGAACTGGGAATGGAAAATGAGGATAAATATGTAGTTGATAAAATCGTATATGGGAAGTGCAGATTGAATCTTGGAGATAAAGAAATAGTTATTCCGCAACTTATAGATTTTCCATTCAAATCATCTATGACATTTGATAAAAAAGATTTGTCAAAGATACACGCATTATATCTAACTCTTTTATATTCATTGCCACTTGGAAAAGTTAAGTTTACATTTTTTGATCCAATTGGTCTTGGTGAAAATGTAAATTGTTTTAATGAAATGTATTCAAATGAGTTAGTTGTTCCAGCTAAAAAAGTCATTTATGAGAAAAAGGATTTGGAACAGGAAATAAAAAATGTTATGGAAGAAATTCAATATATGCGTCAAAATCTCTTTACAGGGGAATGTGACGATTGGGTTTCATATAATAAAATGATGGCTGTGAAGAATCCAAAGGAGACTCTTCCATATCGTGTATTTACATTTTTTGATATGCCAAATGAGATGGACGAAACCATTATCAATCAGATAAAAACTATGATGCATCATAGTAAAGAATGTGGTTATTTAATACTGTTCTCATATGAAGGGTTTGAAGGTGAGCATTTAAAGGCTAAATGGGAATTGTTAGATGAATGTATTGAAATAGCAAAGTACATAGATAATGTGCTGGGAGTTGTTGGAGATTCTACAAATGAGATTAAAGCAGTGTTTGATACTCCTATTACTTTTGAGGAAGAAAACGCTCCAGAAGATTCCAAACTTAAAATGTTAGTAAATGATTATTTAGAAAGAGTTATAGTTGTATACAAGCGCAGGTTTTCTTATAGTGGGATTATTGGGGTTGATCACTTATATGATCAAAAATCATTAAGGGGACTAGAATTTGGAATTGGAATAGATGCTTTTTCCGGAGCAGAAGTGAAAATTTATGTTAATGATGATGTTACACATTATTTGATAGGTGGACAGACGGGCTCAGGTAAATCAAATTTATTAAATAATTTGATAATGAGTTCCTGTGCAAGGTATTCTCCTGATGAACTACAGGTATATCTTTTGGATTTCAAACAGGGTGTTGAGTTTAGTAAATATGCTAATCCGCTTCTTCCACATGCAAGACTTGTAGCTACTTCGGCAGATACCGAATATGGAGTTAAGGTTTTAGAACATCTCACAAAGGAAATGAAGATGAGATATGACCTAATTAAAAAAAGTGGAGTAAGTAATATAGCAGAATGGAGAGATAAAAATCCTGATAAGGTAATGCCTAGAATTCTCGTTGTAATAGACGAGTTTCAGGTTTTATTTGAAAATAAAGAAAAAAATCAGACTATTGAGAATCTAAACACCTTAGCTAAGCAGGGACGAGGAGGTGGAATTCATCTTATCATGGCAACACAGTCACTTAGTGGTGTTGAGTTTGGAACTCTTGCATCACAGTTTGGTGGAAGAATTGCACTAAAAAGTACCTATGAGGATTCAGTGAAGGTTCTCGGTGGAACAGGTTCTAATAACGATGCGGCAGCTAAAATTGATAAACCATATGCTATTATCAATACTGCACAAGGTGCCAAATCGGCTAATATTAAGGTTGGTATAGCTCGAGCTGATGATGATATTTTAAGAGAATCAGTATCAAAAATGATTGAAGCAGCGGATGGAAATGTAGTTGAGAATCCGGTGATTTTTGAAGGACAAAAAATGCCTTACCATCCTGAGGTTTCAGAATATGCTACGGATAAAAAGTCATTTTTGGTTGGTAAAATATTTGAATTTGAGGCCAGACCATTTTTAATAAAATTAAGAAATAAAGTTGGAAATAATATAGCATGTTGTGGTTCGTCAGATGATAATTCTGAAATAATTAAATATGGATTAATCAAATCATTTATATTATCCATGAAAGGATCATCTGCATTAGATGAATTTGTTTATATTGGTGAAGATGAAGAAATACTCTATTGGGAAGATGAAGAGAATAACATCTTTTGTTTTGATAGTGTTAAAGCTTTTCTAGATTTTGCAGGTGAAGAAATGTTTGATAAAAATAGGATAGTTATATTTGACGATTGCAATCTGGTTAGGGAAGTTGATTACCCTACAGGATATGGTGCAGTTCCAAAGGATGACGCAGAAAAAGTTATACGATTTATCAAGGATGCGGCTTTGAATGGTAGTGTTTGCGTGGCTATGTTTAGTCGAGCAAGATATATAAAGGAATATAAAATACCTATGGATGATTTTGAAAACAGAGTTGGTTATGAATTAAGTGAAGATGATGCAAGATCATTTATAGGTAATCAAACACTCTCTAATATCCATAAAAAAAGCGGAAGATGTTTCTTTTCTAAAAATGGAGAAGTAGTAAATTGGTTTCAACCATATGTTTTAAATGCTGATGAATAAAATATGCAAGGAGGAAATTAATATGCAGGGAATAATAGATCCAGAAGAATTAGTAGCTTTTGCTAACAGTTTAGAGGCGTATGTTCAAGCCTTAGAGGAAGAGACTAATAAAATTAGTGGTGCCTTTGAACATGTAAAAGAAACTTGGAATGATCAAAAGACAAAGGAATTTGAAGAAAAATTTAATGAGTTACGAGGAACTATGGCTGGATTTGAAAATAATGCAAGGGAACAGATTCCGGCATTAAGAGCCATGGCAGAACATGCAGATAATTATCTAAAGGTGTGATGATATGAGTGATAATGTATATGTAAAAAGGGAAGAGGTCTTTCAAAGCATATCAAATCAGGTTGAAGGTCATTTATACGAGTTGAATCAAAAATGCTCAGAGAGTATTAATGAATGTGAAAGTTTATGTGCAGAAACGGAGTCTGAGCAAATTAATAGTTTAGCGTTATTAGAAGAGGCAAAACGAATCGAAGAAGAAAAAAGGTTAATACTAATTGCAGCTGAAGAGGAACTGGCAGCAGCCCAAATGAGTGGAGATCCTGAATGGATTGCAGCTGCAACTGCAAGGGTGATTAAAGCTACAATTGAATATGGAAAAGCTGTTGCTCATCGTAAAAAGATGGAAAAAAGATATTCTATGGCTGTACAGGCAAATTCTATGGCGAATCAGAGACTATCATCCGTGAGAAATACATACTATCACTGTGAAAAAGAAATAAGGGATATAGCTAATACTCAGTTATCGCGTGTTCGCCAAGCAGATCAAAAACTTGATGATTATCTGCGTGTAAGTATTCCGGAAACAAACGAGGAACAAGTAACTGAAAAAGAGAAAGAAAAACAGAAGAAGGTTCCGATGAATAAAGGTAAAGATTCAGAAGTAATCTTTGTTTTTTCATGTCCTGGTCAGGAAGAAGAAAAAAGTGGAAAGCTTGTAACTGGAGAAACCGGAAAAAATATGGATATACTTGTATCTTATTTACATCGTCATAAACCTCAAGTATTTAAATATAAATACAGATATGATTATCAGATTACTAATGCCTCGGATTTGGTTCACTATAAAGCTTTAACAGGTGACTCTGAGGCATCTGATTCGGAATTGTTTGCGCCTGGTAATATTAGTAGATTACAGAGAGAAACTGAAAAATCGAAATATATAATTTGCATGGGTGATAAAGCAAAATCAGCAGTGAGTAAACTTAATATCAATGGAAAGATAATCTATGGCGAGCATATAGGTAATGTACATTTAAATCTTGCATACGAAGCGAAGAGTGAAACTGCTTCTGCCAGGAGAAGAGAAAGAGTTGGATATGTAGCAGAAGAAATATTAAATCAACTGTAACATTAAGAATATGTAAATATTGGTGATATAGAAAATCTCCAAATGTGTAGAAAATATTGGAAAGAAGGTGTAGACATGGATTTTAGAGAAAGAATGAAAAATAAAAAATTAAAATGTTCCTTATGTGGAGAATTGATAAAGGAAGGATATTATCTATATAAAAATGGTGAAACCGAAGAGGAAGATAGTTTATATGGGGTAAGATTTTTACATAGAGGCCTTTCAAAAGATATGTTCTTATGTGAAAAATGTAGCGAATTAAAGTTGACATTAAAAAATAATTATTATGGAGATAGAAGTAAAGCCGAAGAGGAAGTGACAAAGCTTGCAGAAGATAAAGTGCAGGAGATAAAAGATATAGTAGAAAAATGGAAATCTCAAGAAGACAATAATATTTTTGAATATGTAGAGGGTTTAAAATACTATGTCGAAGGATTGGATTCATATTTATTTGTATATAAAAATGGATTGGTTTGCCTTAGAGATTATTTGATAGTAGATAAAAAATTGAGGGTTGCTAAACCTGAATTTGAGGACTGTATAAAGTGGTATTATAACGATAATATTTTAATATCTGAACGAAATGATAGGGTTATCGAAAAAAATATGTTCGATATGGATAAAAAAGGGAAAAATGCGATAATCAAGCGTACGTTAGAAGGTATGATAGGAAGTTGGTCTGTGGATTCGTATGATAAATTACCATATCTTGTTTATGGTTATGATTATGGTGATGCTAAAGATGCTTTAATTGAACTTAATAAAAAAGATATTAATAAATTAAATCAAGAAGTAAATCAAATCACAGTAGATATTAGAAAAAGTGTTGGTGATATATGCGGAAGAGTTATAATTAGTGAAGAATTTGATCTTAGAGTTTTTGGTTATATAAATAGTATTATGACTAATTCACCTATTAGATGCTATAATTTTAACTATAATATATGTTTTGCTTATCACCAAAATTCAATAATGGAAGAGATCTATAATTATATACAAAAAAGACAGGAAATAATGAATGCGCCGGATTATGATCCGGAAAATGATATTGAAGAAGAGGAAGAAGAGGTTGTGGAAACAACAATAGGTGAGGATAAAACCAATAATAAAACCAATAATGAAACCCAAGAAAACACAAGCGAGACCATAAACCCTGCTTTCCTGTTAGATGATGAAAAAACAGAAAAAGATGCAGAACCACCTATCTCTATAGCAGATGAAATTAAAAAATTTAAAGAATTATATGATTTAGGAGTTATATCCGAAGAAGAGTTTAATGAGGCTAAAAAGAGGCTGATGATGAAATTATAGATAAGGAGGATTTGCAATGAAAATGGAATATGAAGAGTTTATTAAGACAATGTCTGGTGGAGAATATCTATATAGTTTAGAAGAAAAAATAAATGACAAAAGACTTAAATGTGCTTTATGTGGGAAAAAAATAGAAAAAGAATACAAAATATTTAAAGAAGGCGAAAATGCTAAAGAAGATAAAATAAAAGGCTTAAGATATTTTCATAGAGGTCTTTCGAAGGAAATGTTTTTATGTAAAAACTGCAGCGATATTAAGGTTTTATTAAAAAACAAATATTCAGACGGAAGGACTGAAGCAGAGAAAAAAGCAAGAAAATTATGCGAAAAGAATAGTCCGGAGATAAAAGAAATTGTAGAGAAATGGATAACTAATGAGGATAATAATTTATTTAATACTGATAATAATCTTAAGTATTATGTGGAAGGTGAAGATTCATATTTATTCATATATAAGAATGGATTGGTTCATCTTAGAGATTATTTAGCGTTTAATTATGATGAAGAATACAAAAAATATAATAATCATTCGGATTCATTATATAGTACAATATTTTCTGC
>JAILGL010000043.1 GCA_024696825.1 Lachnospiraceae bacterium | reverse complement strand
CTTTATAAAGTTCTTAACAATCTTGTCTCCACTTGGAGTAAGAATTGATTCAGGATGGAACTGTAATCCATAGGTGTCATGCTGCTTATGCTTAACAGCCATTATCTGACCATCATCAGCTCTTGCTACTACCTTAAGGGATGCTGAAAGATTCTCTTCATCAACAGCAAGAGAATGATATCTTCCTACAGTTTCATATCTATCGATTCCGGTAAAAAGACTTGCATTAGTATCAAGCTTAACCTCTGAAGACTTGCCATGCATAAGCTCCTTTGCATAATTAATCTTAGAGCCAAATGCTTCGCAAATAGCCTGATGTCCAAGACAAACTCCAAGGATAGGTACCTTTCCTGAGTACTCCTTAACAACCTCCTCGCAGATACCCGCATTTTCAGGTCTTCCCGGACCCGGTGAAAGAATAATTCTGTCTGGATTCATATCCTTAATATCCTCCACCTTAATTTCATCATTTTTAACTACCTTTATATCTGCATCATAAACTCCCACTGCCTGGTATAAGTTATATGAAAAACTATCATAATTATCTATAAGTAAAGTCATGGTATTATTTCCTTTCTTTTATAAAAACTAAATATTTAAATGTTTCTGTCAGCTTAAAACAACTACTAATTAAAGCTCTTCCTGGCCATTGCTAATAGCCTCAATTACTGCCTTTGCCTTATTAATGGTTTCATGATATTCATTAATTGGAACACTGTCTGCTACAATTCCTGCTCCTGAACGAACAAATACCTTTCCATTTTTCTTAAAAGCAAGTCTTATGGCGATACAGGTATCAAGATTTCCTGTAAAATCAATGTATCCAATAGCGCCACCATAAAGGCCTCTCTTGTTATTTTCAAGCTCATTTATTATCTCCATGGCTCTTCTCTTAGGTGCTCCTGAAAGAGTACCTGCAGGAAGAATGGCATCTACTGCATCTAATGCGTCGTATTTGGTATCATCTAACTCACCGGAAACTGTTGAACCAATATGCATAACATGTGAATATCTTTCAATGTTCATGTATTTGTCCACCTTTACGCTTCCAAACTTACTGATTTTACCGATGTCATTTCTTCCAAGATCCACTAACATGTTGTGCTCTGCTTTCTCCTTCTCATCGTTAAGAAGTGAAATCTCAAGCTCCTTGTCCTCTTCTTCATCCTCTCCTCTTTTTCTGGTACCTGCAAGTGGATAGGTGTGAAGCATTTTATCCTCAAGCTTTACAAGAGTCTCAGGTGAAGCACCTGCAACCTCTATGTCATCAGAGCTAATGTAAAACATGTAGGGAGATGGGTTGATGGTTCTTAAGAGACGATAAGTGTTCAACAGACTGCCTTCATAATCGGCTTCAAATCTGTTGGATAAAACCACTTGAAATATATCTCCCTCATATATGTACTTCTTTGCTTTTTCTACCATTTCACAGAATTCATCCTGTGAGAAAAGTGCCCTGTAATCACTCTTTAACTTACCCGGAATAAGTACAGGTTCATCTCCCTTTTTAATTGCGTCCACAATTACATCAATTTCATTTATCGCTTTGTCGTACTCATCTCTCAGATTTTCGACATCAACCCTGGCATTTACCATTATGATAATCTTAGACTTAAGATTATCAAATGCAATGACCTTATCAAATAACATAAGGTCTACATCCTTAAAGCCTTCTTCATCTTTAGCATCCAGCTTAAGATTTCTCTCGGCATACTTTGCGTAATCATAGGAAAAATATCCTACGAGACCGCCTGTAAAGGAAGGAAGATTGTTAAGTGTCGGGCTCTTATAGTTATTTAATATCTTTCTAAGTTCTTCCTTTGGATGAGAAACAGTAATGGTTTCATCCTTCTCATTATCTCTGATTCTCATCTGATTATCGATACAGGTAACTTCCATCTTAGGATCAAAGCCTAAAAATGTATATCTACCCCATCTTTCCTGCTGCTCAACGCTTTCCAGCATAAAAACATGATGACTTAATCCCTTAAGGATTTTTAACACCTGAATTGGAGTTTTAATATCAGATAAAATCTCCTTCTCAATTGGTACAATGTTGTAATTACCTTTGTAAAGTTCAAATTCCTCAAATCTCATTTTGTTTTCTCCTTTCAATTTTGATACTTTACTAACCATGTTTCCCTGATACTTATAAGCTCGCAGGTTTTGTTGCAATAAAAAAGTCCCTGATATAAAGACATATAAATATATCTTTATATCAAGGACGATAATAGTAATGTTTATACTAACACCGCGGTGCCACCTTGACTTCGTGAAATAGATAAGACTAAAATTAAATCTAATCCACGCTCTTATAATAAAGTACTCAGGACTAACCATTTATACTTCCGGCAAATAACGCATGCCTTATACGCGTCATGGAATACTCAAGAATAAATCTCTTTGACCATGCCCTCAGTGGTCCATTTGACAAGCTGTTTGCCACCGGTTCTCAGCTAACCCGGCTCTCTGTAAGCTCATATCCTGCCGTTATCTCCACATCAACGGTTTAAGATGAGTTGATTATACACAGATAATCTTATGGCGTCAATAGTTTTTTTATAATTTCTTTAGATTTTTTTTATAAACTTTTAATTATTAGTTTATTTACCAGTTTATTTATTAGTTATGCTATCTGATTATTTTTCAGACTTTTTATCCGGGAATATTTTTCCTGCAATAAGGCATAAAACAATAGTTGCAGCCATATCCGGAAGAGTATTTCCAACCACTATATCTACTCTCATAAGAAGACGATAGATGATAAAACCAAGAACCCAGATAATTATATTTTTAACACTGATACCTGATTTTTCATTAGATTTATTTTTCAAAATAAAGTAATCAGCTACCTGTATGGCAATCATAGGTGCAAACACTGATCCAATAAGATATAAGAAGTTTGTAATATCATCCATTGGGAAAATAATCGCTGCTACTGTTCCTATAACACCAACTATAATTGCAGACACTTTTTCATTGATTTTTTTATGAATGGAAACCATTGAAACACCTGCAGAATAAGCATCTAAGAAGGTTGTAGTTACAGTTGAAAATACGATTATAAGAAGACCTGCAACTCCAAGACCTGACTTAAGCATAATAGTTGCGATATCGCCACCACCTGTATATATAATAGCTCCCATTCCAATAGCATACATAAATATACTTACAAGGTTATAAACTGCTACAGATGCTACGGTTGCCTGAACCGGTTTCTTAGCCTGTCTTGTATAATCACTAATAAGAGGAAGCCAGGAAAGTGGCATGGCTACGCCCAGCTCTACAGCAGCTCCAAAGGTCATTCCATCAGCTGCAACCTTTGCTGCTCCTCCCTCTCCAAAGAAAATAATCTTGAAAAGAATAAGACTAAGTACGAATAAAAGTGCAACTGCTGCAGTACTTACCTTACCAAGATTTGTGATACCTATAACAACCCAAAGAATAATAAGTGCTCCTATAACAAGAGCCCATACCCAGTGACCTGTTGAAAAGATGCCATTAGCTGCAAGAGAACCGTCATAAATCATGATGGCTGTCCAGCCCACAAGCTGCAATACATTTAAGAATGAGAAGAACTTACCACCGTTTTCACCAAAGCTCATTTTAACGGTTTCCATGGCACTCTTCTCTGTCTTTGCGCCTATAAGACCTGCCGCAAACATCATAACAGCTCCAATTATATGACCTAATATAATTGCAAGCATTCCCTTCTTAAATCCAAGAGATGCAACATAGGTTCCTGTTATAATCTCTGCAATGGAGACTCCGGCTCCAAACCATATAAGAGAATTACTTAAGGTTGAAGTCTTTTTAGCTCCCTTATCATTACTATTAGTATTATTTGAAATATTTGTTTTTAAAGTACCTGCTTCACTACTCATTTATATTAACCTCCTTATATTCACCTTTAATTTGAAATGCATGATTTAGAGGACCACTGCCCTTTCCCAGATCAAGCATCGCACTTAGAGCTCCTGAAATATAATTCTTTGCATAGAGCACAGAATTCTCCAGAGTTTCTCCCTTGGCGAGATTAGAGGCTATAGCACTTGAAAGAGTGCAGCCTGTACCATGTGTATTGGGATTATCAATTCTCTTTCCATTAAACCATGTGGTTTTGCCGTCCTTATATAAAAGGTCATTAGAATCATTAATGGTATGACCTCCCTTTAAAAGAACATTGCAACCATAGCGGTTATAAATAATCTCTGCAGCCTTAACCATATCCTCTTCATTTTTAATCTGAATATCGGATAAAACTTCAGCTTCAGGAATATTTGGAGTAATTACAAGAGCAAGTGGAAGAAGCTTTTCCTTTAAGGTACTTACTGCCTCTTCTGATATTAGTCTTGCCCCACTGGTAGCTACCATAACAGGGTCAACAACTATATTCTTAGCTCCATACTCCTTAAGCTTTGAGGAAATCACCTCTATAAGCTCTACTGAAGAAACCATTCCTGTCTTTACGGCATCTGGAACAATATCCGTAAATACGGCGTCCAGCTGCTCCTCTAAAAACACAGGGGTTACTTCTAAAATATCTGTCACGCCGGTTGTGTTTTGGGCAGTTAGAGCCGTAACAGCGCTCATGGCATATACACCATTAGCTGTCATGGTTTTTATATCTGCTTGAATACCGGCGCCTCCACTGGAATCTGATCCAGCGATTGTTAATGCTTTGTACATCTTTTTTTCCTCCTTAAAGTCATTTGTAATAGCATTAATTTTATATTGCGGCAGAAGGTGGTGCCCCCAATCTGTCGCATTTTTAACCTGAAATAAATGTATTTGATTAAATGTATTAAATTAAATATATTTAAATACTTATCCTCTAATTTAATCCAGGATAAAACCATATTTATTATGATTTTTCGAGTAAATTTTTTACTGCGGCTTCTGTGTCATCTGTTCCGTAAACCGCCCCGACTACGGCGATTCCAGCCTGTCCCATATTACTAATTTCTGAGACATTTTCTGCAGTAATTCCACCAATTGCAACCAGTGGAATATTCACACTATTAGCTATATTTTTAAACTCATCCTTTGTGATAACTCTTGCTTCACCCTTAGTAGAGGAGTGAAACATAGCTCCGACTCCAAGGTAATCCGCCCCTTTTTTCTCAGCTTCCCTTGCAACCTCCACAGTTTTTGCAGTGGCGCCGATTATAAAATCAGCCCCTGCCCTTTCTCTTATAAGGGCTACATCGGCATCATCGAGTCCCACATGAACTCCGTCTGCATGAACCTCTAAGGCAACCTCAAAGTAGTCATTTACTATAAATACAGCATTATATCTGTCGCAAAGAGCCTTAAGCTTTATAGCCTTTTTAATAAGCTCTTCCTTTGAAAGATTTTTTTCACGAAGCTGTACACAGGTAACTCCTGCCTTAAGAGCGGCCTCGGTTTTTTCCAAAAGTTCAGTATCAGAAAGCTCGTAATCTGTTATGGCATATAGCTTTAGGAAGTTTCCACAAACTAATTTTTTTATATTATTAGTTGTCATAAACTCGCTCATTATACAGGCTCCACTGGCTCCTGCACCCTCGATTTTATGAACATTTTTTTCAGTAATTCCTCCGATTCCATAAATCGGAAGATTATAATTATCACAAATATTTTTTAGAAATGAAATGCCTCTTCCAGGTAAACCTTTTTTACAATCAGTCTCAAAAATATGACCTGCAGTTACATAGGTTACGCCTAAGCTTATAGCCAATTTAACATCCTCTTCAGAGTGCACGGAAGAGCCGATTTCATTAAATTCATCCAGTACATTTTTCTCTGTATTTTTTAAAATATTAAGAGGTAAATGTATGCTTTTAACGCCCAGCTTTATAGCAACTAAAGGGAAGCTGTGAAGAGTTAATTTCACATTATATTTATCGGTTATTTTCTTAACATTTTTAGCAAGTTCATAATACTCTTCCTCAGTCAAATCCTTCTCTCTAAGGATTATTGCAGAAGGCTTATTTCTTGCTATTTTTTCAATTCTATCAAGAAAATTTTCCTTTACTAATTTTCTATTGGTAACACAAATAATATTAAACATAGAGATAGTCGTTAAGCACAGGCTGAAGGCCTTCCTTAGACATGTCATCATACATGGTATCAAAGCTTCTTGAATCACTTATTTCAAACTGCTCATCACCCTCTGCCTCTTCGCTCTCCTTTCCGGTATATTT
>JAILGL010000042.1 GCA_024696825.1 Lachnospiraceae bacterium | reverse complement strand
GCAGAAAATGAAGAAAGTGAAGATATAGATTATATTTCTGATCTTAAAATCTTCTATGATAAATCAGAAGCAGGCTGTAAGAATAAGCTTCAAGGTGCAGGTTATAAGGTCGTTGACCAGGATCTTAATGATCATTGTGGTGGTCAGTATATCTATATGGGATATAAAACCTCTAAGGACAGAGGGGATGCCATAACAGATATTAGACAGCTTCACATGGGAACCGGAAGTGAAAGTGAGATGCCTTATGGATATATAGACAGTAAGAAGGCCATCTCTGATAAGCAGGATCAGTTTAATGAGGCAAGCTCCAGCCTTATGATAGCACTTAAGGAGTATTCTGAGCGCCTTAGCGAGGGCAGTAAATTTGCCAAGCAGGCTAATAAGCTTTTAAACCTCTATTATGTAGATGATAATGGGGATGTTATGCTTGGAGACTACCTTGCAAGAGCTGATGTTACAACAGATGAGTTATCAAAGCTTTTACTTGAATCTAACGGTGATATTCCAACTACTGTATATACCGCTATATTTAGGGGAGTTCAGGATGTAGATAAGAGTAATACCTGGGCTGACAGAACAGTAAAAGCTGACTTTATAAAATACATTTGTGCTTCAAGTGAAACAGATAATATTAATAAAAATCTTAAAATATTAGATGGTAAATATCTTGATATGGCAGAGGAGTTTTCTGATTCCATTAAGACCTTTGCCAACAGCTATAATGATGCTGTACAGCGTATAGAAGATAATAATGGTGAGATAGACGAGAAGGATGAAAATGCCGCTCGTGATTCAGTGGTAATTGCAAGTAAGGTAATACTTGACCAGTATGAATTCCCGGAGGGAGTTTTCGCCGGAAATAAAGATGTACCAACTAAGCTTGGTGATTATGTAGTATATGTCGGTGGTGGAAAGGATGAAAGTCTTTCACTTAGTAAGACAGAAGGCTTAAGAATGCTTTATCCTTTCGTAACTGCCTTTACTCAGGGTCAGTTTGAGATGTTAAAAATCAATTCCTTTGCATCAGCAGTAAATTATATGCTTGATACCAAGGAATCTGATGAAGAGTTTGATAAAGTTTATAATGAAGTTAGCGAAAGCCTAAAGAAGGAATTAAAGGTAGGAGTTTTATCTGTTAATGTAAATGTAGATAAAAATGCTCTTCAGGAAAAGATAGTAGTTACCAGTGCTGCAAGACGTCAGGATGCGGCAGGTAAAACCTTTTTAAAGGCGCAGGAATTAAAAGCTAAAAAAGAAAAATTTATAAGTGATACAACCACAAGACTAAGGCTTTCCATGGAGATAATAAGTATAGCCGGTGGTGTGGCATATATAGCTTCTGCCATAACAGCCAAGGTGGTTGCTTCTTCAGCTGCGGCAGCTTATGCAGCAGCTCATGGAGTGGCCGCAACAGCTACAGCAGCTGCTGCGGCAGGAACTGAGGCTGTAGCGGCAAGTACAGTATGCTGCTGGCTTGGAATCGTAACTACTGCTCTTATGTGGGTAGGTATAATCCTTCTTGTAGTTTTAGTTATATGGAGTTTTATATGTTTCTGGATGGCTGATCAAAAATATGATCCGGAGATAGAGAGAACAGAAACCTTGGATTACATATATGATGTAAAGCAGGATGGCGATGAAGCCCATTATATATATTATGAGGGTATTAAGAATCAGGACAATGAAACTGCAGATATTAATGGTGGTGATGGAGAACGCTGGTCTTCCATCTTTTATACAAAGGATGAAAAAGCAGGTTCACCTCTCTGCGTTAATAAGTCTGGTATAGCTTTTTGGGGAAAGGATGAGTCAGGAAATATAGCAGGCTATTCACCACTTAGACATTTTGAGAATAAGTCTGCAGAAAATATAAAGAAATATTCTAAGAAACCAAAGTATAAATTGTTTCTTCACTATCCAACTCTTGCAAGTCTTGGAAAAGAAGAAAATACAGGTGATGAGAGTGATGAAAAGGGTGAATACCTTTATGACCTTATGCTTATTTCTGCAGAAAGCGATGATGATGCAAGAAATCAGCTTATGGCAAAGGGCTTTGAATATATAGATGAGAATCTTACACCTTATGATGATGCAAGCACCTTCGTAGGATATAAAACCACGAAGAATGTTAATAATGCCATTAGAGATATAAGAGTGGGTTCTAATACTACGGCAGCGAAAACCTATTATGGTAATGCGGGTTATTCAGGCAGTGGCTCAATTAGCACCTATAACATAGTTTACTGGTCTAAAGGTGAGGATACGGGAACCCCGATACTCGCTAAAGATCTTAAAATTACACATAAAAGGCTTGCCATAGATTCCGGATGGGAGCCGGTATGCCAGCTTGGAGGAGGAGCTCCATTTAATTTTAATCAGAAATTAGATAGTGAAACTCAAAGGGTGTATGAATATGTTCCGGATGGTATAAGTTATTATCCTAATAGTTATCCTAAAACAGAGGATGAAGCAAGTTATTTATATTTTAAACCTACAACTACTTTTACAAGTGGAACGAAATATATATCGGGATTTGCAACGTCCTGTGGTTATGATAGAATTATATCTACTAATGGTGGTAAGAAAGAAACTACAGAGGACAGATTAAAAAATATGGGATATACGGTGTTAACCACAGAGCTTGCGCCTAACAGCTGTTATGGTCAGGTTGGTAATTCCTTTGGGTATATTTATGGTCATTATCCGGAATTATTTACACAGGTAAAAAAACAGGAGTATAGTATATCTTTAGGTTACTATACAACCTATAATCCATATAGAGCCGTAAGAGATATTAAGATAAAAAGAGGTACTCCAAAACAGGATTCACTGGATCAGACTACCAGTTCAGGAGGATATTCCTATGCTGCATGTCCGGTATATTCTTATATGAGTAGAGAATATGAGAGTACTCAGCATGCGTCTAATAGGTATAATGATCAATTTACAACCGAGCAAATAGATGATTTTAAGAATAGTGAAGAATATACATTTCTTGGAGATGTTAATGGAAGACAAAAAATCATAAGACATAGGCAGGAAGGATTAGTAATTACCAGTAACAATGCTTATATTACACCTAGTATGCTTGATATTCTTCATGACGAAAAATATTCAGATGATAATATTAGTAATCTTCAAAGGAACGTTTACGATAGAGATAATATATATATTCCAAGTTATATTGTTCAAAAAATATCAGAAAAAGACGAGGAGTATTGTACATATAAGACTTGTCGATTAAGACCACAGAATATATATGTTACTACGGGTACTGATGACTTTTATGAGCCTATTAAGGAAAGCGATATAAAGATAAGTAAGGGTGAACCTTTTGAAACCTCGTCAGGCTATGAGAATGTAAGAGAGATAATAAATCCTTATGATCTTGATGGTTTATCTCTTTCTGTAACATGTCCTTCAGAAGATGAGGCAGAGAGGAAAAAATATGAGATTTATCTTGGTATAAAGAGAGATAATAATCTTGAGGAAGCAAAGTATATATCTGAAATATCAGCAGCTACATTTGATATGCCGGAGACTAATAATGATGGTAAAGAACTTTCTAATGAGGAAAAAGAGGCATATGAAAATGTTGCTGACGACCAGGCTATGCAGCAGGTTATGGCAACAGGCTGTTCTGAAATTGTTATGAGAAATACAAGCGTTGAAATGGGAGATGCCTGGTATGATAAAGGAACTAGAGTTGGAACAATGTCCACCGCAAGTTATGATTATTCTCCAAAAGCTGCATACATTGGAGTAAAGAGAACAGCGGATATGGATATGGCAATAACCGGTATTCTAAGGTACTTTACAGAGGGTGATGAAAGACCTGCTACCTCTATAAAAATCGATGGAATAAAATATACAAGAGGTGGTGAAGCCTTAGAAACCTTAGATGGTAAATGCTATATTTACTATACCAGGTCCAAGTTTGCCAATAGTGGAAAACCTATAACAGATTTGACAATAGATAACACTATATATGTAGATGACAGTTATAATGTATCTTCTACAAACAGTAACTTAAATATTTACTATAGTGATAATACAAAGCAATGCTTTAATTATAAATCTGTAAGCAGACCGGACAGTATAATTCATAAGCTAATGGTGGTATCGGAAGATAGCAGGGATGAGGCCATTAGAGAACTTTATAGAAATGGTGCAGATAAGGTTATAGATGTAGATCTTAACAGAGGAGCCAAGGGAAAAAATGTTTATATAGGTTATTCAACTCTTTCTAAGGATGATGTTATAGAATACCTTGAAGATATAGAGGGGGCTTCCCCTGAGGAACTTGAGGAAGAGTGGTTTAGTGATCCTGATATGACCAAGGAAGAAAAAGAAGAACTTCAGAATTATATCGATAACTATCGTATAGTTACAGATATTAAATGCAGAAGCTTTTATAAAACAGAGACTCCTTTACCTTCCTTTACACAGGATGGACATACCTACAGACTTGCATCTAATATATCTTTAAATGAAGATTGCGAGGGTAAGGCTGTTAAGGATATTTATCTATATGTCTGTAATGATTATATGGATTTAATTACTGCGGATTCTGATGATGAAGCTGATTATAATTATGAAAATATATTTAGATCTACCATTTCAGATATAACTGTTTGTTCAAGCGATATAGTTCCTGTAGAAAAGCTTTTATGGGAATCAGTGTTGGATGAAAATGGTAATAAGGCAGATGTAAACGCTACTGTTTTTGGTTCTGTCTATAAGGCTGGAAGTAATGCAGAGGTAAAGAGAGATGCCTTTAATGACATAAGGCTTTATCTCTTTGCAAGAAGATATGATTCAGGTATAAAGAAGGAAAATGCCATAGGACAAGGCTGGACTCAGTCTAAAATATGGGTTTATGATTATTATGCTCATAAGACTATGGATATGGCTATTAAACCGCCTGATTACGAATAATAGTGAATAGTACACTTTGAGTACAGTCTTGTGATATAATGAAAAAGAAATATGGAAAATGCGCATAAATTGCGCTTGTATTGCGCATAAATTTCGTTAAAAAAGTGGGTGATTTTGTAGTAAAAGGTTATTATAGTTTGTAAGAAAAGAGGGAAGCTTATGATTAAAAGAAACAAAAATAAAATAGACATAAGCAAAAAAAGAATACTTGATATTAGACTAAATAAAAAGACGGGGAAGAAAATCGCAAGAACTGCACTTGTTTTAACCTTAGGACTTACTATGGCTTTATCTAACCCACTTAACTTTTTAGGTAAAAGTAAAGTGGCAGTAAGGCTTCAGAAGGCTGCCCAAAAAGCTGCTAATACAAAGGTTGCCAGTGCTGGAACTAATGAGGAAGATTTATTAAAGGATGTAAAATACGTTTCTGACATTAAAATAACAGCTGGTGATTCCCGTAGCGAATGTATTAAAAAGCTTCAAAATGCAGGATATAAAGCTTTTGACCAGGATCTTAATGAGCACTGTGGTGGCAATTATATCTATATGGGATATAAGACCTCTGAAAACAGAGAGGATGCCATAACTGATATAAGACAGCTTCACATGGGTGTTGGTTCTGATAGTGAAAAGCCTTATGGTTATATTGATTATAAGACAGTATTATCAGATAAGAGAGACCAGTTTAATGAGGCCAGTTCAAGTCTCTTAATAGCTCTTAAGGAATATAGCGATAATCTTGATGCCGGTAATAAATTTGCAAAGCAGGCTAATAAATTATTAAACCTTTATACAGTTGATGATGCAGATGATGAACCATTAGGTGATTATCTTGCAAGAGAAGATCTTACCGTAGATAAGCTCTCCAAGATATTACTTGAATCTAATGGTGATGTACCTACAACCATCTATACTTCTATATTTAGAGGTATTCAGTCTGATAAAGAGGATGAGATGTGGGCAAAGCTTGCGGTTAAAAGTGGAAGTAAGGATTATATCTGTAGCACTAATAATACAGATGCATTTAATAAGAGTTTAAAATTATATGATGGCAAATATCTTTTAATGGCCGAGGATTTGGCTCCAAAGATTAAAGAGTTTGCAAAGAGTTATAATGATGCTGTTCAAAGAATAGAAAGTAATAACGGAGAGATTAATGAGAAGGATGAGAATGCAGCAACTGATGCATCTATTATAAGTTCTAAAACAGTACTTGATCAGTTTGAATTCCCAGAGAATACTTTTTCCGCTAATGCTGATATTCCAACTAAGCTTGGTGATTATATTGTTTATGTTGGAAGTAATAAGGATAGTAGTATAACACTTTCTAAAACAGCAGGATATAGAATGCTTTATCCACTTGTAGAAGCATTTACACAAGGACAGATAGAGATGCTTAAGATTAACTCTCTGTCCTCTGCAGTAGGAAATATGCTTGATACAGAGGAAGCAGATCAGGAATTTGAGAAAAATTATAATAAGGCCCTTTCCGTTTTAAAAAATGATTTAAATGTAACTACTATATCTATCTATGCTAATGTAGATAATAGTTATCTTAATGGAAAGGTTGCAGTTACCAGTGCTGCAAGACGTCAGGATGCAGCAGGTAAAACTTTCTTAAAGGCAAAGGAGAGAGTTGCTAAGAAAGAAAAACTCATAAATGATGTAACCACAGGACTTAGACTAACTATGGAGATAGTTGGTATAGCCAGTGGTGTTGTATATATTGCTTCTGCCATAACAGCCAAGGTGGTTGCGTCTTCAGCTGCAGCAGCCTATGCGGCAGCTCATGGAGTGGCGGCAACAGCCGCAGCGGCAGCAACAGCAGGAGCTGAAGCAGTGGCAGCAAGTACAGCCTGTTGTTGGCTGGGAGTTGCAACTACTGTATTCTTCTGGGTTGGCATAGCTCTTTTGGTAGCCCTTATTCTTTGGTCTCTTTTAAGTGGATGGATTGCGGATAAGGCTTATGATCCAAAAATTGAGAGAACCGAGACCCTGGATAATATCTATGATATGCAGAAGATAGATGACGAAAGTCATTACATTTACTATGAGGGTATAAAGGGAGATGATGGTAAAACTGCTGATATTAACGATGGTTCAGGTGAAAGATGGTCTTCACTTTTCTACACTAAGGACTCCAGAGTGGGTTCACCATTATGTGTTAATAATGATGGAGATGTATTTAGCGCTAGGACTAATTCAGATGTATGTTTATTTAGTTCACCTCTTAGACATTTTGAAAATAAAGCAGCAGAGAACATAAAGCAGTATTCCAAGAAACCAAAGTATAAAATGTATCTTCATTATCATACCTTAGCCAGTCTTGGAAAGGAAGAAAACAAAGGATCAACATCTAATGAAAAGGGTGAATATCTCTATGATATTATGGAGATTTCAGCTGATAGTGATGACGATTGTAAGAATCAGCTTTTGTCCAAGGGTTTTGATTATATAGATGAGAATCTAACGCCTTCAGATACTAAGCATACCTTTGTGGGATTTAAGACTACTAACAATGCCAAGAATGCCATAAGGGATATAAGGGTTGGTTCTAATACTCAGGCGACGAAATTATTCTATGGTAGTGCAGGATATTCAGGCTCTGGTGCTACTAATAATGAGAATACTATTTATTGGACAAAGAGTGAGGATGCAGGAACTCCTATTTTAGCTAAGAATTTCACCTTTAGTGAAAGCATGAAGGCAAAGGATTCAGGATGGGAGCCTGTATGTCAGCTTGGAGGTGGAGCTCCATTTAACTTTAATGCCAGAAGGGATGAAACAGCCTTATCAGAAGGAAGACTTGGCGTTGGAGGAGCTCTGTATACTAATGGTAAAA
>JAILGL010000159.1 GCA_024696825.1 Lachnospiraceae bacterium | reverse complement strand
AGATATTGGAAAAAAATGGAAGAGTTGTATCTGGCAGTTGTTGGAGTAAAAGATACAAAAAAATATTTTGATAGAACGGAATATATGATGGATTGTATAAGGTTTAATAGGTCGTATATAAGTAGAAAAACAAAAAAAATTCTAGTTACGGCAAATATGAGTGCTGGAAAATCTACGTTGCTTAATTCTCTAATTGGTAAGAAGGTTAATAAAACTCAAAATGATACATGCACAGCCAAAACTCATCTGTTATATAATAAAGCATTCGAAGATTCATTATCATATGAATATGATTATGATTTAGAATTAAATGCTTCATTAGAAGTATTAATGGAGGATAATACTAATAATGTTAGTAAAGAAATATATGTAGGAACAAGATTTAGAACAATTGAAGATATAGACATTCCTATATGTTTCATCGATACACCTGGAGTTAATTCATCTCAAGATGAAGAACATAAGAAAATCAGTGAAGAAATGATAATTAATGAGGAATATGATTTACTGTTATATGTTTTAAATGGTGAAAATATAGGTACGGATGATGATAAAAAACATTTGCGATTTGTTGCCAATAATTACAAAGGAAGAATCGTTTTTGTCATTAATAAACTTGATAGATTTAGAGCAAAAGATGATTCTGTCAAAAGAACGTTAGAAAATGTAAAAAAAGATCTTATTGAGTTGGGATATAATAATCCCATTGTATGCCCAACATCAGCATATGCTGCCTATTTGGCTAAAATGAAAATATTTGGAGAAGAGTTAAACGAAGATGAATTGGATGAATATGAGGGATTTTGTAGAAAACTTAAAAAAGACCAGTTTAGGTTTGAACAGTATTATTCTGAAGAGTTAACAACTGAAAAAAACGATAACAAAGAAGAATTATTGTTACTACATTCAGGGATATTATCACTAGAAAGAATTCTTTATAAAGAGAGGTAGAATAATGAGAGAGATTTTTATTAAATATAATCCATACATGTTAGTTACTGAGATTACTATTGATGGTGAAAAACCAAAATCAAATAGTAGATTAAATGTTGATGATCGAAGATTACAGGAGTGGATTGAAAGTTTGCCAGACATTTTGTTTGAAGAGTGCAATTCTAAAGAGTTTAAGTTGATTTTTCATGGTACACTTCTAGATTATGAAGATATTGTTTCAATGAAAGAAGAAGCAGTAAAAAAAGGAATGATTTTTGAATTAGAACATATTCCTGCAAAAGAAGTCAAGGATAAAGAAGGGGCGATTCAAGAGGTTTTTGATGTAATAAAAGAAGGACCATTTGATGAATTAAGGCAACCTGATATTGTAAAAGCGTTTGAACTTGCAAAAAGTAGTGATTTTGAAGTAAATGTAGTAGCAACTATGAGTGCAGGAAAATCAACGCTTATTAATGCTTTGCTACGTCAAAGATTAATGCCGGCAAAACAAGAAGCTTGCACAGCAACAATTACTGAAATAAAAGATAATGATAAATCACATTTTGAGGCAAAAGTATATGATAAAAATGGTAATCTTATTGAGAGTCATCCGGTACTTACTTATGAAATTATGGAATCACTTAATTCTAATCCGGAAGTATCAAAAATTAGAACAGAAGGGGATATTCCTTTTGTAGGAGCAGAAGATGTATCTCTTGTATTAGTTGATACACCTGGTCCAAATAATTCAAGAGATCCAGAACACAAGGAGGCAACATATCGTATGCTTTCAGAATCATCGAAGACAGTGGTTTTATATATTATGAATGCCACTCAATTAGCTGTAAATGATGATTACAATCTGCTTAGTCATGTTGCTGAGAGTATGAAAGTAGGAGGAAAGCAGTCTAGAGATCGTTTTATTTTTGTTGTGAACAAATTAGATGATTTCAAAAAAGGCGAAGATAGTGTAGTAGCTGCTATAAATAAAGTAAGAGATTATTTGAAGGATAATGGTATAGAAAACCCTAATATTTATCCTGCATCAGCTTTAACTGCATTAAATATAAGGACAATATTGGCTAAAAGTGATGACGATGACGATGATGATGTTTATGAAACTAAAGGTAAAGTAAGGAAATTTAATAGAAATGAAGAGATGCATTTTGAAAAATATGCTCCGCTTACTCCTTCGGTTAAAGGAAAAGTTTCTGATCTACTTACAGAAGCGATAAATAATAATGATGTCAATCAGCAGGCTCTTATACATTCTGGTATAGTTCCTATTGAACAAGCTGTTAAGATGTATGTTCAAAAATATGCTAAAACAGCTAAGATTAAGAATATAGTTGATACTTTTATAAAAAAAATTGAAAGTGCACATTCATTTGAAGCAACTAAGAATGTAATTGCATTAAATAAAGATAAACAAAAAGAGGTATTAGAACAGATTAAACTAATAAAAGAAAAATTGAAAAATGGTGAAAATGCTAAGCAATTTAAGAGTAAAATTAATAGTATTAATTATGATGATGAAGTAAATAGTGCTCTTGAGAGCATTACAAGTAGAGCTCAATACGTAGCTTCTAATGCTTTTGAAATACAAAGGGGAAAAGGAAAATTAACTAAGAAAGAGGCTATAGAATTAATCGAAAAATATGAAAAATTGACAGAGAGATTGCAAGCTGAGGTTAAAGTTAAGATCGAAGATTTAATAGCTAATACAGTTGAAAAGCAAGCAAAAGATTTATTAAATCAGTATAAGGAAAAAATAGCTTCTTTATCCGAAGATGTGAATGTTGGAGATATAGTTCTTAATCCGTTCGAATTAATGTTAGGAGATATTGAAACAGATATTTCATCAATGATAGAAAAAGCAACCATGACAGAGAGTGTTAAAGTAGGTCAAGAATGGGTGGAAAACACATCTAAAAAATGGTGGAAGCCATGGACGTGGTTTCAAGAAAAGGGGCATTATAG
>JAILGL010000117.1 GCA_024696825.1 Lachnospiraceae bacterium | reverse complement strand
TTATATTCGGAATACAATTCATCAACTAATATTGCCATTTTGTCGTTATCTGGCCAGAATTGACTAGCCTTATTGAAGTACAATGACTTATATTTTAGATTGCTCTTAATTTCTATGAATGATCTAGCATAGCTTCTTCTTAATTCCTTATTAGATGCCATTCTAAACTTAGGATCGGCATATAGCTGCTTTTTTAATTCGAGTTCGAGTTCCTTATTTTGCTTTTTGATTTCCTCTTCTTTTTCATCGTAAAGCTCTTCTTCTGGGATCTCGATATCCTCTTCTACGGTCTTAAAGAAGTCATTTAACAGATCATAGGAATTCTCGATTTCTTCGTGATCGTAACCATGATCCTCAAGATAATCGTGGAACCATGGATCTAATTCATCCCATCTTACTATCTGTCCGTTAATGATTGTCGCCAAGCTTAATAACATAGGTCGGTTAAAATCTAATTTATCGAGATCTTCATTCCATTCGTTTATATAGCTTTCGCAGTAATCTCGTTCAGCGTCAAAATCAAATACTTCATCCTGGACTTCATCAGTAATGATCCATTCGTTTTTATCAATTATTAAATAGTGGTAAAATACTATTTTTTCACATACATCAAAATAATCTTCAATGCTGCATTCTGTGTCTATTCCACTATTGGCATCCCCCATGCCTTTAACTAACTTAAGTCCATGCTTTTCAGCCAATTTCTTCAGTTCTGCCTCAGTTATCATGTGTTATTCCACCTTATTTTCCAAATCATTTCTGCCACAATGATTTATTTCTTTCTAATTCTAATGCTCTCTTCTGCTCTTCCGATTCTTTTACGAGTGCCTCAAACTCAGTGTTTATGCAGTTTAGGTCACCGTTCGCCTCTTCAAGTTCTTTTGTTACCGTTATATTCTGAGCGATGAGTTGCTCTTTTTCTCCTAAAATTAGAATAATAAATTTCTATAATAAAAATAAATTATTTTAAAAATATCAAAAAATCATATCGAATTCAATGAATATTCAATTCAAAAATTAAAATAATAAATATTTTTATTAAATATTAGTTATTTTAATTTATTGATTTAAGAACGTGTCAGTGGCGCGTTTTTCTCTCTGTCCTAATTTTTTTATGGATAAATAAAATAATTATCTACTTTTAAAAATGTAGAAAACATATCTTTATTGTAATCACAAAAAATAGAATATTTGTAATTTTCTAAAAGCTTCTTCATAACCGCGCACCTCCAATCCGTTTTTATCCAACCCAATCACAATTTTCGTAAACTTAAGCGCACTTTCCATAAGATACGTTATTACGTTTCTTCATCTTCTCCATAACCTGATGGCCATATTCCTTCTCAACATAACGAACGTACATAGGAATTTTATCCATAGTTTTTATCAATGCACAATCATGATGACTCTTATCATATCTTATGGATTGATTGAAAAGAACGCCTTTCCCGTAGTAATCTTGTACCCCTTTACGATATGGCTGACTGAATAAATAGTAGTCTACTCCATCCACTCTTACGTAAAAAGAATGGACTCCCTTTTCTGTGGGAATACAATAAATAACCTCTTTTACAGTCTTAATTTTCTTCATAATGATTACCTCAGCTTTCTTATTACTCTTTTCTGCTTGTTCATAGGCACTTTTTCTTGTGTGCCTTCCTGATGAGCTGATCATATCAAAATGTAGTGGCTCTTTTTGGGACTTTGAAGTTTTTGGAGGTCTAGTGAGTTAAACCTTGGAATTTTGGCATTAGATGGATATAATGAGATGTGTCATTGTTATATAAGACTAATTTCAGATTGGAGACGTTTATGAATATTAAGAAGATTTTATATATTACTGCTGGGTGTGTCTGCTTGGGACTTGGAGCAATTGGTGCGGTTCTTCCAATTCTTCCCACGGTTCCTTTCTTACTAGCGGCCATGGCCTGCTATATGAAAAGCTCGGAAAAGTTTGCTGCTTGGTTTCGTGAAACCAAGCTATATAAAAAATGTTTGCAGAGTTACGTAAATAAGGAGGGGATGCGTATTTTTACGAAACTTAGCATCCTCTCCAGTGTGACTTTACTCATGGGAGCCGGTATTTTCTTCATGGCACGAAAAGGGATTTGGATTTCTTGCGTGATCCTTGGCGTTGTGTGGCTGGCCCATGTGATTTATTTTATTTTCTTTGTTAAGACGATTCGGTAATGTTGAGTGAGTTTTGGGGTGCTTGATTATGGTTGTCACGCATAAATCCCCCATGGATAGCATTGTTGCTCCACTGCCCAAAATCATTCAATTTATCAATCGCATTCTTGAATAATATTTTACTATTCTTCCTCACTCGCAGCTAGTCTTCGACTATAATAATCCATCGTACGATAGTCAATAACATCACCCAATTGCTCTGAAAAAACTGGACTTTGAATTATACTTTCTAAATCGTTATTCAGAGAAACAGTTCGATCATCATTAAGCTGAAAGAATCCTTGGCCGGATTGAACTAAAAAATTCACCGGATTCTTATATATATTATTGATATGCTCTTTATCCGACATATTCACATATTCTTGATAGGAGGAAATTCTTGGTAAATCCCGCCAATTAGATCCCGTTGAAAAGAATTGTTTCCAACTTCTAAGCAACTGTTCTTCCGTCACTTTTGATAGACATTTTCCGTTATTATAAAATGTTTTCAAAACTGGCATTTTATACACTTTACTCATATTAGTGGATTCAACTAATTCAATAAATTCTTTTCCAAGTGTATTGCAAAATTCTTCCTCAGCTCGTGTTAATTCATTCTGCTCTGTAAGAAACTTCAGATAATGTTTGAAGATATTCTTGGAAGAAGTATTAATGACCTTCTGATATATTTCATCCTCCATAAAAGTGAATAATTCTAATCTACTAGGTCTATGATCAACCTTCTCTTTAATTCTTTCATATTCAGATAAAATTAAATCATCTAATTTTTTCTGATTCTTTTCCATCTGTTTAAAGAGATCAATCAGTCTAAAATCATAGTCTACCAAACATTCATCTGGTAATATTTCCTTAACATTTCGAGCATTAGAAGTTTCGCTCATTTCTCTTTTCCCGGTAAGATACATAAAGGTCTTACCAGCTTTTTGATAATTTCCAATGAAATCTAAGACATTCAAATATTGTTTGTTCTTCGCCCTTCTTAGTCCACGTCCCAACTGCTGCATAAATACAATTGGAGATTCCGTTGGACGTAAAAACATAACCATATCTACTTCTTTAATATCTACGCCTTCATTGAACATATCTACAGAAAATATAACTTTAATTTCTCCAGATCGTAACTTCTTAATTGCAATTCCTCTGTCCTCAGAATACTCCCCATCCGCATCACTATAAACAGCGACCGAAGGTACTCCTCTTAAGCAAAATTCCTTCGCCATTTCTTCCGCATGCGTTCTAGAGCAGCAAAATCCCAGGGCTTTTTCTGATCCATATTTTTGATAATTCTTATAAATCAAGTCATAGCGTTCAGCATTTCCAACATATGCTCGACTAAGTTCCGCTTCATCATACTTACCACGAACAATATGTAACGAAGAGTAGTCAAAATCATCATATATACCGTAATAATGAAATGGAACTAATGCGCCTCTATTGATCGCATCTTTTAATGAAATCTCATATGGAACATTATAATCACAAATTTCATAAATACTTCTTCCATCCATTCTCTCAGGAGTTGCTGTAAGTCCTAGTAAGAATTGCGGTTTAAAATACTCTACGATCTTTTTATACTGAAGATTGACCGCATGATGGAATTCATCAATAACAATATAGTCAAAATAGTCTGGTTGGAAATAATTCTCATTTAAGTAATTATCACGCCCCAGTGTTGCTACAGAGGCAAAGATTACAGACTTATCACAAACTTTACTGTTCCCGTCAAAAAATCCATAATCCTCTGAATTTCGAACATTATAAAAGGACTCTGCCGCCTGTTTTAAGATTTCCTCACGATGAGCAACAAAGAGAACTCGTTTATAATTCCGTGAATCAAACGCAGCCAAATAGGTTTTTCCTACTCCTGTTGCTGCCTGTACCAATCCTTTGGTAGCACCTTCTGCTCTAGAATTTTCTAGTGCACACAATGCTTCAATCTGAGCACCACGAGGTTCATACAGCATCCTTACATTGCTGTCTAAAGAATTATCAAATTGATCATATTTTTCTAAATCTTTAGCAGCTCCTGGTCGATGCCAATTTTTCGAATATCTTTTTAATTCTTCATCATCAATTACAATGGAATGATTTTCAAATAAATCTTCAAAAGTATTTTGAAAACATTGATAACTATCTGCGTCCTTAATACTGTTAAATCTATAATTCCATTCAATTCCAGAAGTAAGTGCACTTCTAGAAATATTCGAAGAACCTATAAAAATATCGCTATAATTATCATAATGAAAAATATATGCCTTAGGATGAAAAGATCTATCTTTTTCATTATAAAATCTTAAATCCACTAAGTTTCCTAGTTCATGTTTGATAAGATATAAGGCTGAAGGCTGGGTAATTCCAAGATAATTTCCAGTTAATAAGCGAATTTCAACTCCATTATCAATTGATCTTCTTAATTCTTTAAGAAGCATCTTAACCCCTGACTCCATCAAAAATGAGACAACTATATCTATCTTTTTAGCACTACGAATCCCACTAATTAACTGATAATACAATTGTGTACTACGATTGGAATCACCGGTCATAACATCAGTATTAACAATATAGGAATTATCTAATGTATCAAGTTGATATTCAGCGGTTTCCACTGCACCTTCTTTATATATTGCCTCACCCATTATATTTCATCCTCATATAAAATACTCATCTACTTCTTTATTATCATACCTAAATATACTGACACTTTTTGGGACTTTAAAAAAGGCCCTATTCTTTACATCCCAGCCTCAATCTTTTCCACCAATTCGATATCTGCGGGAAGCCAGTCCACGTCATAGAGTTGCGTCTTGGTAAGCCATTTTGCCATTAGGTGCTCTTTTAACACAAGGGCGCCGTGGGAGACTTCACACCAGAAGCAATCCATGGACAGATGGAAATTAGGATAATCATATTCGATGGTATGAATAAAATCCCCCACCACGATTTCTGTATCAAGCTCTTCCATAATTTCACGCTTTAGAGCTTCCTGTGGTGTTTCTCCGGCTTCGATTTTTCCACCCGGAAACTCCCAGCCACCTTTGAATTCACCGTATCCTCGCTGGGTTGCAAAGATGATTGGCTCTGCCTGTTCATTGGTTGATTTGATTACTGCAGCTACTACTTTTATGATTTTCATAATTACTCCTACTTTATTACGCATTTGCAATATTGCTTCTTGACGTGCTTGAAATATTGCGCCGTTATGCACTTACAATATATTCATAGATATCTTCACGAACCGGAACATCCAAAATCCATTCGATCTCCACGGCGGTCTTATCCGTATTGGACATGGTGAATTCTTCCACGTTTCCACTAGCTGTCATAGGGCCAAGATAGTAAAATTCCTTGGATATTTTATCATCCTTATTCTTCCGGACAAAAAGTTCCACCCGGATTCCGCGCTCTTTGGCATTTAAGAAATTCTGTACATCCTCGGACTGAATGCTACGACCGGATTTGGAGAT